>DAINAJ010000087.1:0-13410 GCA_036733505.1 Casimicrobium sp. | reverse complement strand
AGCGCACTAAGTGTGTCGATCGCTGGTTGAAGCGCGACGATATCAATGTCGCGTGGAATACGCTTCGGTACCAAAATATCGAGTTCGTATAGCGCCTTAACCTCATCGACTATCGGGTGTCCAGATCGCGCCCGCGCCAAGTGATACAAAACCTCCCGCCGCAGTCGATCTGCCACGCGTGTAGAGCCTTCGACGAAACGGCGCATCTGTAGATCTACGCGCGCCATCAACTGCTTCAGCGCAGTCGACGGCTCCACAAATTCGCCATAGACGGCCTCAAGCAGTGCGTGAGTCGCCATCCAAAAGGAGCGCTGCGAAGGCAGCGGATACGCGCCCTCAATTTCTGCGACTGCCAGTCGCATTTCGTCTAATCCAGACTGGCTGCCGCGCAACCAGCGTAGCAGTCCTTGCTGGAAGTCTCTGCGTTGTCGCAGGAGGAATGCGGGTAATCGCGATGCCTCGGGTGGCGTAGAGTTTGACAGTCGAGCGGGTCGTCGTGACAAATCTGGGAAAAAGAGGTCGGCTGGAGCGTATTTCGTGCCGCGTAATTTGCCCAGCGCGAGATATTCCGAAATGAACCGCAACGGGACAGGAGCCGCGCCACTTGCCATTTCTTTGAGGTGCGATAAAAGACGGCGGCAGCCACGATCAACCAGTTCAATAGCCTGCGACGAGACGGGTGTCACATCCGACGCGAAATGGCGCTCGAATTCTTGAACAAGAATTGCAAGCCCTTCAATCCCAACCAACTCAAACGCGCCCGACACCTGATGCAACTCCGCACGAACGGCGTCTCGCCCTTCCGAAGTCGGTTGGGCGCGCAACTGCTCCAGCCCGGCCAATGCACGGTAGAGTGCGCTATCAATCTCCGCCTTTACCCACGTAATGGGGCCGCTGTCGAGTTCGAGCGGAATGTCAATTGCCACAGCGTGTCGACTCCTGCGCGATTAAACTTTAAAGCCCGCAACCGATCCGCGCAAGGTTTGCGCGAGGCGGCCGAGTTCTTCAATAGAGACGTTGGTTTGCTGCGTACCGCGCGACGTTTCTTCTGTCACCGCAAGAATGTCCTGCATACCGCGGGTCACTTCTGACACCGATGCAGATTGCGTGTCAGTTTGAGCGGAAATGTTGCCGACCAGCCCTGCGAGATCCCGGGAGACTCGGCTAATTTCGGTGAGCGCTTGACCCGCCGCGTCCGAGAGGCGTGTACCTTCAACCACGCCCTGCGTGGTCTTTTCCATCGCGTTTACAGCGTCCTGCGTGTCGGCCTGAATCGCTCGCACCAAAGCTTCGATCTGCTTGGTGGCCTCGCCTGAACGCTCAGCCAATCGCTGCACCTCTTCCGCAACCACCGTAAAGCCGCGGCCAGCTTCCCCGGCGGAGGCTGCTTGAATGGCAGCGTTAAGCGCGAGCACGTTAGTCTGTTCAGTAATGTCCGAAATCAACTCCACGATCTCACCAATTTCTTGCGAACTTTCGCCTAGTCGTTTGATGCGTTTAGAGCTGTCTTGAATTTGTGCACGAATTTCGTTCATGCCGGCGATCTGGTTTTGCACCGCGGTCGAACCGCGCTCAGCTACTGCGAGCGATTGCTGCGCCACTTTTGCGCCCTCAGACGCAGACGCCGACACCTCGTTGATCGACTGCGCCATTTGCAGCACCAATGCGCTTGAGCGTTGAATCTCGCCAGACTGTCGCTGAGAGGCTTGGAACAAACGTTGCGAAATGGCTTGCGCGGCTTGCGTAGCGCCAGCGACCTCGCCGGTCGTTGCGTTAATGTCTGACACAACCTTTCGCAGCTCGTCAACCGTAAAGTTGATGGAGTCGGCGATTGCACCGGTAACGTCTTCCGTCACGCTAGCTTTAACCGTCAAGTCCCCATCGGCCAACGTTCCCATCTCGTTAAGCAACTTTAAGATAGCCTCTTGATTCCGTTGGTTTTCACGTTCGTTCTCCGCAGCTCGAACACGCGCTTCGTTCAGGAATAAGTATCCGAGCAATCCGCCAAAGAAGAGAGACAAAATACCGAGTAGGCCCGCTAGCAACAGCGCTACATTCGAGGAATTACCGGTGCCCTGATAGGCAGATTTCAGCGTTTTAGCTTCGGTCGTCAGCGGTTCCGCTTCGACGGCGATTACCTTCGCCGCCTGTTTGCCGGTGAGCAATTTCGGCATCGCGCGGAGCACGTCGACCAGTCGCTTTTCCGTTTCCTGAAAGCGCGAGCCGAGCTCAGTAAGCGTCTGGCGTGCCTCCACATCGCGAACAGCGGTTACGCGTAAGGCATCACTCCCTTGCGTCAATCCGTTGACGATGTCGCGAAACGTAGCGGTGTCCTTGCCAAGCAAAAACGCGACGTCTGAATCGACTTCATCACCCACGAGTGCGTTGGCGTTCTTTGCAATACGCTGCGTCAGCATCACCAAATTATTGGCCAGAGCAAACTCGCGGCCTCCGGACGCGGACAGCTGAGTTGAGAGCTGCTCTGCCAACTCAAGCAACCCTTGGTTGCCCTGATTCACGCTCGTCACCGCTTGCGACAGCGAAGTCAGTACACCGCGGGCGGCCACCAATTCATCCACTTTTCCGTTAACCAAAGTCCAACGTTTTTCCAAATCTGCGATAGCAGCTTTGGCAGCCTCCGTGCGAGGCGCACTCAGGGTGACGCCTTCGTACTCACTGCCGTTCGCCAAAGCCATCAAGTTGCCGTTGAACTCCTTGCGACTGGCTACCAGTACGTCGAACCCACCAGATCCGCCCATCTCCGACTGTGCCCCGCCGCGAGCAAGCTTCTGAGCGAGAGTTTGCAATTCAGTGGCAGCTTCAAGCTGAGCTAAGTTTTTTCGCGCTTCAAATGCGTACCAAGCAAAGAGAATCAACATAGTCACGAAGCTGATCGCCAACGCAGTACCCAAATACTTGAATTGCGTCGCGGTTGGCAAATGCCCGATGTACGGCACTGGTCGAACAGAGTCACTGCCTCGCGCGGCGGCGCGCAATTGCTCTACCACCGAGCCCTGTTGATAAGTCTCTCCAACGCCCGCCATTCCTGTATCGCCAGCCAGTGGTGAAGCCACAACTGTTGGAATATCCGGTACGCGACCGGTTCCTTTTCCCTTGAAGACTTTTCCCAACGTCAGCTTCATAGCATCATCCCATTAAAATTTCAGTGAACGACCTGGAGAAACTCCGGATCAGACGCGAGTTGCGCGAGATCTACCTCAACCCAAGCAACACCATCACGGTCAATCCATGATGCGCACTCCCAACCTCGTAACAACGGCGCATCGTGTGTTGACATTTCGTCAAGCAGCCTAAGTCCAACCACTCGCGAGACAATCAAACCCGCCCGTTGCTTGCCCAAGCGCTGGCCCAGCAGTATCAAACGTCTCGCACCAATGTCAGACGGCGCATGTAGGCCTAGCCACGCGGCCATATCGCTCACGGCATACAATCCGCCGCGTACGTTAGTCACACCAAGAAACCACTCGCGCGTCAGCGGGACAGCGGTGATATCCGCAATAGGAGCGACCTCGGAAATGTCGTCCAAATTAAATAGGTATCCACGACCCGCCACCTGCACCGCTAAGCGGGATTGCCGTTGCGGGAGCTCTGCCGCTTGCCGCAGGCGCAACGCTAGCGCCTGCTGAAATTCCCGCAATCGATTTCTATCCCTAGCCACTCAAATTCTCCAGAAACACATCACGACGATTGCGCGCGACACGAGCATTGCGAAAGCTCCGCTTGGCTGCTTGCGTACGAAAGGTGTTTGACAGGGTTCCATCAGATGTCAAGTCGTGCAATCTTCTCGAGCAAGTCGGCGCTTACTACCGGTTTAACAACGTAGTCACGCGCGCCTTGCCGCAAACCCCATATCTTGTCCGTCTCTTGGCTTTTGGTCGTGCAAATAATGACTGGGATGTGTTTGGTCGCATCATCGCGGGCGATAACGCGCGTCGCTTGAAACCCATTCAGGCCCGGCATAACCACGTCCATCAATATTAAATCCGGTAGCAACGCCTTGGCTTGCGCCAAGGCCTCTTCTCCGCTGTCGCACGTATTCACCTCAAAGCCAGCACGTCTCAAAATCTCAGAGATTGCGTGCCTTTCGGTTGGAGAGTCGTCAACTACCAGTACTCGCTTTACGGCCATTCTCTTCAACCTCCAGAAATTGTGCGGTCGCGGCTTGAGAACGACGCGACGGCGGAAATTAAGCTCTCTTTGGTGAATGGCTTAGTTAAGTACTGATCAGACCCTACCATGCGGCCACGTGCGCGATCAAATAAACCATCCTTGGACGAGAGCATGACGACCGGTGTCGCCTTAAATTTCGCATTTTTCTTAATTAGCGCGCACGTTAGATACCCATCAAGCCGCGGCATCATGATGTCGACAAAAATCACATCGGGGCGGTGATCTGCAATTTTTGCAAGCGCGTCGAAGCCGTCGTCCGCTAGTATCACTTGGCATCCAGCCTGCAGCAAAAATATCTCAGCACTTCTTCTTATGGTGTTGCTGTCGTCAATCACCATGACCTTAAGCCCATCCACCTCAGATGTCGACACATTAGGATCAATCAATTGGATGGCTCCGTCGTCTAACAAAGAACATTGTCATATAGTTTGACACGTTCGTACGAGATTTGCATTGCAATGAGGAAATATTGTTGTCTTTTTAGTAATGTGTCGGCGGCGCGCAACGTGCCTACGTAACCTTTAACTTCGCCGCTTTACCGTGGTGCAATCCTAAAAACAGTTTGTACGCTATGTTGTCTGTTTCTTCCACCCACGCATATCCGAGACTACCGATGCGCTGCAAAAAGTCGTCTAAGTTGGCACGATCAGCTTCTGGTGCTTGGATGCCCGCCAAAACGCGACCGACATCAGATCCTTGATTCCGGTAATGAAACAATGTGATATTCCATCCACTATTCATAACCCGAAGAAACTGCGCAAGCGCGCCCGGTCGTTCTGGAAAGTCGAATCGGAATACGCGTTCGCCAGCGGCTCCCGGCGAGTGTCCGCCAACCAAGTGACGCACATGCAGTTTGGCCAATTCGTTGTCCGTAAGATCGACGGGGCGAAGTGCGGCAGCCCGAAAATCCTTGAAGAGTTGCTTAGACTCTTTTCGATGGGCAACTTCTATGCCCACAAAAACGTGTGCATCCCCACCCCCATCAACAAGATTTGCGTACCGATAATTGAACTCGGTAACTGCCCGCGGCCCAAGCAGGTCGCAAAACTTCCTAAAACTGCCCGGGCGCTCAGGCAAGGTAACGGCAAATACGACCTCGCGCTGCTCGCCCAGCATTGCGCGCTCAGCTACAAACCTCAGCCGATCAAAGTTCATGTTTGACCCGCACGCCACAGCAACATAGGTTTTTCCGGTGCCGCGGTGCTGTTCAGCATACTTTTTTAGACCCGCGATGGCGGTCGCGCCTCCGGGTTCGAGCACTGAGCGGCAGTCCGTATAAACGTCTTTGATGGCGGCGCAAATTTCGTCGTTGGTGACGAGAACGGTGTCGTCCACTAGTCGCTGACACAGGCGGAATGTCTCCTTGCCAACTTGCCTTACTGCAATCGCATCCGCAAACAAGCCGACGTTATCTATCTCGACGCGTCTACCAGCCCTCAAAGACTGTGTCATGGCAGACGAATCAAAGGGCTCTACGGCGATGATCTTTGTTTTTGGTCTTACCGCCTTCACGTATGCGGCGATACCCGAAATTAGGCCGCCGCCGCCGACAGCCACAAAGATTGCGTCGATATCGCCTTGATGTTGGCGAAGAATTTCCATACCGATAGTGCCCTGCCCGGCAATGACATCGGGGTCGTCATAAGGATGAATAAACGCCTTCTTGCTCTTGGTTGCGATTGCCAGCGCATGCTCATATGAGTCCGAGTAGGACTCACCGAACAACACCACATTTGCGCCGCGTGACCGCACTGCGTCAACTTTGATGGTGGGCGTGGTCTTGGGCATCACGATAGTGGCGCTAGTGCCAAGTTTTTGTGCTGCCAAGGCTACCCCTTGCGCGTGGTTTCCACTGCTCGCAGCGACAACGCCGGCGGCCAGTTGTTTAGCGCTGAGGTGCGCCATTTTGTTGTAGGCGCCGCGCAGCTTGAACGAGAAAACCGGTTGTTCGTCCTCTCGCTTTATGAGCACGTTGAGACCCAACCGTGTCGACAACAGCGACGCACGAGCCAGTGACGTTTCTATAGCAACGTCGTAAACCTTCGCATTCAATATGCGGGTTAGATAGTCCAACTTTATTCCCCAATTTACGGAAACTTCACGTCGAGCGCGCCGTGTGAGCGCTGTAAGTGTCTGATGCGCTGCGATGCTCAATCTGTCAAATTTTAGACCGAGCCCGAATTATGAGGTTCGTGGATCTAGCCCAAAGAAATAGCAATGCGTAGCAGTAGCGTCTGTGTAAGCCAACAGGAGGAAAACGGACGATGCAATGGCGATCAGGCGAAGAGCCGATTGTTGGTTCTTGTCATTAAGCGGTTACTGTTGGCGGTGAAAGAGCGCGGCCGCAAACATGGCTTTTACGTCGCAAGATGCTGTTCGGCGCGATAACCGCCTCGGAGCATGGCGCCCGAACTTTATGAAGGCGAGCGCGCGAAGCTCAAGAGCCCCCTTGTCAATTCATTGCTAGCGGCCCTTGCGACACGCGAGGTGCTGCCGAAAAAGTAGTGGCCGCGGCCGCCAAGCGCCCGTGCGTTAGGACCTTGTTGGCGTGGCGTACTTACGTCGACTAAACCGGCCTCCGGGCTGCTCAGTGTCAGCAGCGATCATTCACCCGGCCCGAACAACCCAATACGCGCATGAGCAAGCGCTTCATGTTGAGCGCTCGCTGCGGCCGCTAAGTGCGAGCGACAGCCGTGTTTGATGGTTTCGGCAACGCGGTCGTGCGGATTGCCCCTGATAGCACCACGCCGCCGCGCCGGGTAACTTGCCGGTTGGACGACGCCATCGTCACACGCGGGAAGCCACGAAGCACTAGGCTCGACCACGCCCTTCCCCCTCCCCGCCGGCTCGCAGGCGATGTGTTCCAGCCTAGGGACCCGTTCGCGCCATTAATCGTTGTTCTATTCGACCCAGCTAGTCAACGCAAATAGAACGTCAGGCTTGCGCATGACTCAAACACGGCACAACGACCGCACGCCGTCCACAAGCGATAGAGCCTCCACGCACGCGTGGAAAGCGTCGGAATCGGGAATCAAAACAGAAAATTCCAACTTGGCTAGGGGTTTATCTAGTTCTGAATAGGAACGAGAAGAAACTCCGACAACATTCACTAGGCAATTGGAAATAGCGTACGCGCAGTCCGCCAACAAACCACGCCTATCTGAAGCATCAACGCGAATGACACATGGCAGCGGCGCAACAAGCGCTGAAGCCCAAGCAGGCACAAACTCCTCCGAATATTCGCGCTTGGCCCCCCGTTCTGTGCACTCCAGCCGATGAACCAGCGCACCACTCGGCGTCAAGCTACACACTACTTCATCGCCAGGCAGCGGCCGACATAATGAGCAGTATCGGATACCTCCAGCCCCGCTGCCATCTAGAACGATCGAACGCGAAACATTCATGTTGGCACCTTGCCCAACAATACGCGCAAGCTCTGGGTTGCACGCTAAGGCAGACACGGACGATGCCGAGGTCAAGCCCTCGCCAATTCGCTGAAACAAGACGTCTAAAGTCGCGGCGCCGTAACTTGATAGCAACGCCGTATCAACCAATGTCTCCGGCGGTTCGCGAGTTCCCAGCGAAAGAAAAGCCTCATTCAGTAACTTACGACCCAGCTCTATGGCATCGGTGCGCGCGACCTCTTTTAGCCACTGCCTTAGCTTGCTTCGACTCCGCGGTGAACGAAGGTAAGGTTCCCATTCTGCTTTTGCGGTGATCGAATCAGACGAAACGACTTCCACTATGTCGCCCGAAGCAAGTTCAGTCGACGCATCTCTGCGGACGCCGTTGACCAGCAGAGCGGCAGTATGAAGGCCCAACTCGGTATGAATCGCAAAGGCGAAGTCAAATCCCGTTGAGCGATGCGGAAGGGAGATTCGGAGGCCTTTTGGCGAGAAAACGACAATTGATTTATCGGCCACCAGTTCACGCAGAACTTGCGTGAATTGTCCCGAATGCAGAGAAGTCTTCGCTAAGGCCGCGAAATCTCCTGTGTTTGTTGAGTTCCCCATTAACCGAACCCACGGCTTACGCGCAACGCGCGGAAAGCGAGCAACCAGCTCCACCACAGGGCCGTAGGAAGACAAGAGCCCCTTCGTTGAGACGTGCCCTTCCGATGCGTCACTATTGAAACTTGCAGGCAGAAATACGAAATGACGATGGAAAACACAGATCCGCTCGTACGCCTGCGACATAGAGGCGCAATCAAGCGTCAGTGACGGCACCCCAAAAAGCGTGCGAACCGAACGTTCCCTTGCCAGTCGGTGAAGCGAGTCAACAATTCGTCGATCACGTACGGCAGCAACAGCCGACGCACATGCAAATTCGTCCTCGGAAAAGTCCGCATCGAAGATTCTCGCGGCCCGCCGCAGATCGACAGCATCCCGGTACCTCACCCATTTAGAAATGACGCGCCATCGCCACGGATACAAGGCTTGCAAACACAGGGCCTCCAATTCGCCGGCTAGCGCATGGAATCCCATATACCGGGCAAGCGGGAAGAGCACCCGATGCGTATCTAATGCGACCCGTCGACGTTTCTCAACACTAACCGCGTCTAGCGTTCGCATATTGTGCAAACGATCACACAGTTTGACTGCAAACACTCGCCAATCTTGGCCGCCCGCTTCAACTAACTTACGAAGCGTTTCGTCTTTCTCGTGACCTGGGCTTGCGGCATTGATGGCGTCCAATTTAGACACACCATCAACGATGTGAGCAACGTCTGACCCAAATCGATGGGCGATTAGACTCAGTGGAACATCTGAATCCTCGACGACGTCGTGCAACAGGGCCGCACATAGAGCGTCCGCACCCGGGTCTAGCGACTCCTGAAGGATTGAGGCGACAGCCAATGGGTGTGTGGCGTAAGCCTCCCCAGACGAACGTGTTTGGCCGTCATGCGCGCTCAGCGCGAGCGACCAAGCGGACTCCAAGCGAGACATGTCCTCGGCGCCGTACTTGCCGACGAATTGCTTACAAAACGCGGAAAAAGCCGGGGCAAGCCCCATGCCTAGCTACATGCCAATTTTTTTAAGTACAGCACGGTCAATTTTTCCAAGAGCAATCTCACGAAGAGCAACTACCACCGGCTTGTCGCGCTTGGAGGCCTCAACGAGCGGCTGGTGGCCTGCCACGAGTTGTCTCGCACGCGCGGCGGCAGCCAATGACAATTCAAAGCGATTCTCAATATTTCCTAGACAATCTTCTACGGTAATCCGTGCCATATACATATCCTATCAATCTTCCACGGAAGACACCGCGTGAACTCCTGGAAGCCGACAATAGCACAACTGGCGCTCGCGCTGGGCTATCCATACGGCGCGCCGACTGCGCAGTAGGAATAATCGAATAAAAAGAGGTATGCTCACAACCACCAATTTTGGGCGTTTGAGAAAATTTACTGCGCAATAATTCGCCGCCTCAGCTCCCTGGGGTTCGCGGACGGGCAGCGTCTAACGGAGTCCCATTTCACGGCCGTATGCTTTGCAAGTCCCGAACGCCCCGCATATGCGGGTCACAGCGCATGGCGCTTGCCGCGCGAACACAAACAGAACCATGTCAATAGTCGCAAATCGGGCCCTTCCACAGGGCTACAAGCTTCATAACTATCGAATTGATCGCGCGATAAGCCGTGGTGGATTTTCAATCGTGTATCGTGCTGTCGACGACAACGGGACAGTAGTAGCTATTAAAGAATATTTGCCGAGCGGGCTTGTTTTACGATCTGAAGGTTCCCGCGTGCACGCGAGTTCAATCGAAAATTTGGACTCCTTTCGATTCGGCATGAAATGCTTTTTTGACGAGGGCAAGTCCCTAGCGACCATCAACCACGCAAACGTCGTGCGAGTGCTCAATTTCTTTCGCGCCAACGAGACGGTGTACATGGTCATGAAGTACGAGCGCGGCAGAACATTACAGCAGTACATTCAAGGCAATCAGGGAATGTTGCCCGAGGGCTTGATCCGCCACGTCTTTTCCCGTTTGCTCAATGGATTACGCGAAGTCCACTCTAGGCGTTTACTGCATTTAGATATTAAGCCCGCTAATATTTACATTCGCACCGACGGCTCACCGGTTTTGCTCGACTTCGGTGCGGCTCGCCAAGTTCTGGCATCGCGAGGAAGTCGTGTCACGCCCATGTATACCCCGGGTTTCGCTGCGCCCGAACAATATAAGGAGGGAGATTCGGATAGGCTCGGACCATGGACAGATCTTTATGGAGTGGGTGCGTCTCTGTTCGCATGCTTTGCTGCCTTTGCACCACAAGCGGCGGACAGCCGCTCCAAGGATGATCACTACGTCTCTGCGAAAAAACTATGGGCTGGCAAGTATTCTCCGCGTCTACTTGAGTTAGTAGACCAGTGCTTACGACTTGATCCGCTGCAACGTCCCCAGTCCGTTTACCAAGTACAAAAGATGTTGCTAGCGGCGCCCGAGCCAATCAAACGAACTTGGATTGAACGAGTCACGGATAGATTGGGCGTGACTCGTCCTAACGGCAAACGTAAATAGGCAAATGGAATGCTTCAGACACACATGGCCCACACACTGATGCGGCGAACCCGCGCGTCAGTGAAGACTCCGCGAAGCTACTAGGCCATGGAATTTTCTATTTTTCAAGAAACGCGACGCGGTGGACGAAAAGTCAATCAAGATCGAGTGGGGTACATCTATACAAGAGACTCCCTCTTTGTTGTCGTTGCGGACGGCATGGGCGGTCACGTTGGGGGAGAAATCGCTGCGCACATTACCGTGCGATTGTTACTTGAACGCTTCGAACAGGAAGCTAAGCCGGTGCTGTCGTCGCCCGTCCTGTTTTTGCAGAACGCATTCAAGTCGGCGCACGACGCCCTATCAGATTATGCGCAACGGTTCCGACTAGTGGATACGCCGCGGACGACCTGCGTCGCGTGTGTCATACAGGACGACGCGGCTTATTGGGCGCATGCAGGCGACTCTCGTCTGTACCATATGCGGCGCGGAACTTTGGTCGCCCGTACGCGAGACCACTCAAAGGTTCAGTACCTCCTTGATAACGGAGTTATTAGCCCAGATGAGGCTATTCGGCATCCGGATAGAAACAAAGTGTTTAGCTGTTTTGGTGGTGGGGTGGATCCCACTGTTGATTTTTCCGCGCGGGTGCCTCTTTATTCCGGAGACGTGCTTATGCTTTGTTCGGACGGTTTGTGGAGCGCCTACGCGGACCATGAATTGGTATCGCGGCTGTCGCACGGTGATTTAACCAAGACCTCACCCGCCGTCTTGAACGATGCGGAGCAGCGCGCCGGTCGTGACTGTGACAATTTGAGCATCATTGCCGTGCGCTGGGCGGGCAGCGCCGGCGACTGGTCAGACTCAGTTACCGCGACGCATACTGAAACGCTTGCGATGGGCGAATTCACTACGCAGATGGATCGCACCATTACTATGGCGGAGCCGAGTACCGGGCGGCCCGCGCTGACCGACGCGGAAATTGAACTTGCCATCAAAGAAATACAGGAGACTCTGAATCGTCATGGAAGCGCTTGAACGTCTCGTTTTTTTGGATACAGAAACGACGGGGCTCGAAGCGAGACTGGGGCATCGCATAATCGAGATCGCGGCGGTCGAAGCGTGCGGACGGGAACTTTCGGGCAGGTGTCTGCATTATTACATTGACCCGGAGCGAGAGATTGATCCCGGCGCGACCGCTGTGCACGGCCTTACGTGGGATGATTTGCGTGGCAAGCCGAAGTTTTCTGCTGTTGCCGAGGAACTGGCAGCCTTTTTAGGCGACGCTAGAGTTGTCATTCATAACGCCCCTTTTGACGTGGGATTTCTGGATCAGGAATGGATTCGAATGCGACAAGCTCCGACGGCTCGGCGTCCGTTCGTCGTCGTTGATTCGTTGGTGATGGCAAAGGAAAAGTATCCCGGCAAGCGAAATTCGTTGGATGCGTTGTGTGACCGCCTTGGTGTAGACAATTCGCACCGGAACTTGCATGGGGCATTGTTAGACGCTCGTCTGCTGGCCGAGGTGTACTTTGCCATGACTCGCGGGCAAGGCACATTGGAAATGTCCTCTGATGATTCACGCCCAGCCCTAGCAAGCATCGACACTTGCGGTTCATTGCCGCTGCCACCCGTTGTTCCGGTCGCGCTTAGTAGCGACGCAGACGCATCACATACTTCGTACGTTAGTGTGTTGGCAAGACAGTCGGGGGTCGTGCGCGTCTGGAGTTGAAGTTTTTCCATTTCCGAGTCTGTGTAGATATCTTCGGCGCGCATTGAGAAGACTTTCTCTTTTTCTGGTTTTTTAGCGGGCAGGAATCCATTGGTGCAGGCGTCGGGGTGGCCAGCCATCAACAACGGTTGAACCGCGGCGTCGTGCTCATGCGGTGGTGCTGCCAGTGTGTTGTAGCTTGGCACTCGGACAGGTTGCGCTGGCCGTTGGCGTTCGTTCGAAGCGGACGTCGATATAGCGAGATCGCTCAATCACGGCAAGCTGTTCGAGGATCTCGGCTAGGCCGGCAGTGTTGTGTTGGTTTATTCAGGTGTAGGCGGCGCCTTGCTCAGGCGCGTCGATGTGAGATCGTCAGTCCGCAGCTTCAACACGCTAGCATCGCCGCGGACGGCGGAAGTTGGCCCGCGATGGGTCCCGCCGCAGGGTGACCTTGCTGCAACGGGAGCCTCGTAGAAGTTTCTGGGAAAAGTCCCAACACGTCAAGGCGGAATACGCGCGGGTGACCAGCCCATCGCAACCGTGCGAAGGAATCTTCCGCGGAGCCGTGCACAAAGTTAACTGATAGTTTCCGGTATGTTGAGCGCGATGGAAGAAGTTTCTCGCGCAGCATCGGCAGTTGGTTGCCGATGGTGCGCGGCAAATTGCGCGGGCGGGATTTGCCCGATCCGCTGTGCGGTCGCCCTCCTTATAGATACGTCCCCATTGCGGGCTTTCGGGTTTGGCCTCCGATATCGCATTTGACCCGTGCTCGTTCAGGCATTCTTCCCGAACGCGCCTCCCGAAGCGCTGGTAGTAGGCGTTCTGCGTCGGGCATCCTCGCTCGGTGGGGATATATGTGATCTCTTGTGATTGGTTTTATGCAAGAAGTTCTTTAGCGATGATCTCCGTTCTGCCGTCGGTTCGCACTCGTTGCGGGTGGCCGCGAGAATGTGCGGTTTCATCCTGAAGTCATGTGAAGTGCTCGCGCCTATCACGCGATCCACCGCCATCTG
>DAINAJ010000086.1:8128-13724 GCA_036733505.1 Casimicrobium sp. | reverse complement strand
TCATCCTGAGCGGCGAAGGTGGCAACTTTTGTTCGGGTGGTGACGTGCACGAAATCATCGGGCCGCTCACGAAAATGAGCATGCCAGAGCTCATGGCATTCACTCGGATGACGGGCGATTTGGTCAAAGCCATCAAGACTTGTCCGCAACCTGTGATTGCCGCCGTCGACGGCATTTGTGCCGGTGCGGGTGCGATGATGGCGTTAGCGAGCGACATGCGACTTGGTACGCCGTCCGCGAAGACGGCATTTCTGTTCACGCGCGTGGGCCTGGCTGGCGCAGACATGGGCGCGTGCGCGCTCCTGCCGCGCATGATTGGTCAGGGACGCGCAGCGGAGTTGCTGTTCACCGGTCGGGCGATGAGCGCGGACGAAGGTTTGGCGTGGGGATTCTTTAACGCGCTGCATACGTCCGACGCGCTCGATGACAACGCACTTGCGCTCGCACAAAGCTTAGTTGCCGGCCCGACGTTTGCACACGGCATGACGAAAACGATGCTGCATCAAGAGTGGGCGATGACGATTGATCAGGCCATCGAGGCAGAGGCGCAAGCACAAGCAATCTGCATGCAGACACAAGACTTTCATCGCGCATTTCACGCGTTCGCCGCGAAGCAGAAACCGGTGTTCGAAGGCAATTAGCTTTGTCGTCGTGACGTTGACCAGAACGAGCTTTTGCCACGGATTTACACAGATGAACACGGATAACTGAATCTGTGCAATCTGTGTAAATCCGTGGCAAAAAAAACCAATTACCTGCACTCAACCTCTAGCGGAATCATTTTCATGCACTTGCAGTCAGAACACTTATCGCTTCCCTTCTTCGACGAAGTGCATCGAACGCTCGCGAAAGATTTGGTGGCGTGGCTCGCCACGCAGCGCATCGACGAACGCGATGATCGTGCCGCATGTCGCGCGTGGGTCATGGCGCTGGGGGATGCGGGGTTTCTGCGCTGGTGCGTGCCGCAGGCGCAAGGCGGCGCGCTGCCCGCGCTCGATTCACGCGCGTTGGTGGTTATCCGCGAAACGCTCGCATTTCATTC
This sequence comes from Casimicrobium sp., assembly GCA_036733505.1. Taxonomy (GTDB): domain Bacteria; phylum Pseudomonadota; class Gammaproteobacteria; order Burkholderiales; family Casimicrobiaceae; genus Casimicrobium. The sequence continues at coordinate 12,682 of DAINAJ010000086.1, read as the reverse complement.
ACCGTTGGCTGACTTTGCGTTTGCCATGCAGGGCTTGGGCAGCGGCGCGATCACACTTGAAGGCAGCGCCGCGCAACGCGAAACCTATCTCAGCGCGGTGGGCCGCGGCGAGAAAATTGCGGCGTTTGCATTGTCAGAACCCGACGCCGGATCGGACGCGGGCGCCTTGTCGACGACAGCCGTTCGCGACGGGAATTACTGGCGATTGAACGGCACCAAGACGTGGATTAGTAACGGAGGTATCGCCGACTATTACTGCGTTTTCGCCAAGACCGATCCCGCTGCGGGCACGCGTGGCATGAGTTGTTTCATCGTTGACGCCAAAACGCTGGGGCTCGACGATTCCCAGCACATCGAGGTGATGGCGCCGCATCCACTTGCGACAGTGGTGTTCCGCGATTGCAATGTGTCGGCGAGCGCATTGCTGGGCGATGAAAACGGTGGTTTCAAGCTTGCGATGCAGACGCTCGACATCTTCCGCGCTTCGGTCGCTGGTGCGGCGCTGGGGTTTGCGCGGCGCGCGATGTCCGAAGCGGTTTCACACGCGCAACAGCGAAAAATGTTCGGCCAGACACTCGCTGACTTTCAAATGACGCAAGCGAAAGTCGGCGAGATGGCGGCCGACATTGATGCGGGTGCGTTGCTGACTTACCGCGCCGCGTGGCTTCGTGATGACGCGATAGCGCGCGGAGCACCTACGCGGGTTACACGTGAAGCGGCAATGGCAAAGATGGTGGCGACCGAAAACGCGCAGCGCGTCATCGATGCTGCGCTACAAATGCACGGCGGGCTAGGCGTTAAAGTGGGCAGCCGCGTGGAATCGCTCTACCGAGACATTCGTTCGCTGCGGATTTACGAAGGTGCCACAGAAGTGCAGCAGCTCATCATCGGAAAATCGGTGCTAGCAGAAGCGGCGATAGACGCCGCATCAAGCGCTCAAGGAGCTGCCTGATGAGCACACAAGTAGATCAGTTCATTCATGAGCATCTGCCCGCAGCAAGCGCGATGCCGCAGCTCATTTTTGAGCGCCCGGAATTGCAGTTTCCCGAACAGCTGAACGCAGTAGTCGAGCTTTTGGATCGACGCGTAGCCGCGGGTCATGGTGCCCGAATTATGCTGCGCGACGCGCGTGGCGCACTCACGTATGCGCAGGTTCTCGACCGCGTGAATCAGTTCGGGCGCGTGCTGATTGAAGACATGCAGCTCGTGACGGGCAATCGCGTGCTGCTACGTGGCGGCAACAGCATCGCGATGGCGATTGCGTGGCTCGCGGTGGTTAAGGTCGGATTGATCGCGGTGGCTACGATGCCCATGCTGCGCGCGCGCGAACTCACAGATGTAATTCGCAAAGGGCGGATCTCGCATGCGTTGTGCGTGGATGCGCTGACCGAAGAACTTTTCCTCGCGCAGCAACAGTGTCCAACGCTCGCGAACATTACGACGCTTGAATCACTTCAACGAATCGCAGCATCGAAGTCCACCGATTGCCCGGCCGCCCAAACTACGCACGACGACCTTGCACTGATGGCCTTCACCAGCGGCACAACGGGCACGCCCAAAGCTGCGTTGCACACACACCGCGACCTGATGGCCGCATGCGAAGCGTGGCCGCGTCATGTGTTGCGCGCCACGTCAGATGACATCGTGGTCGGTTCTCCACCGTTGGCCTTTACGTTTGGACTCGGTGGGCTTTTGCTGTTTCCAATGTGGGCCGGCGCCAGCGTCTACTTTGCCGACGCCGCGTACACACCAGAGTCGATGATCGAGGCGATTAACACCGTTGGCGCAACGATTTGCTACACAGCGCCAAGTTTCTATCGACGCATGGCCGCTGTCGCCGAGAAACGACCGATGCCTACGTTGAAAAAATGTGCGAGCGCGGGCGAAGGCTTGCCGGACGCGACGCGGCAGTTATGGAAGCAAGCTACTGGCATCGAGATGGTCGACGGCATCGGCGCCACCGAGATGTTTCACATTTTCATTTCAAGCGCTGGATCGGACGTGCGCCAAGGTGCAATTGGAAAAGTTGTGCCTGGGTATCACGCACAAGTCGTCGACGAAGCCGGCGTGCCGGTGCCACCGGGAACGGTAGGCAAATTGGCAGTCATCGGGCCTACTGGCTGCAAATACTTTGATGATGAGCGGCAGCAAAAGTATGTGCGCAACGGTTGGAACTATCCGGGCGATTCGTTCACGATGGATGCTGACGGCTACTTTTTCTATCAAGCGCGCGACGACGACATGATTGTCACTTCCGGCTACAACGTGGCTGGGCCGGAGGTGGAAAATTGTTTGGCGCTGCATCCCGCCGTGGCGGAATGCGCGGTGATTGGTGTCGCCGATATTGAGCGTGGGATGGTCGTGAAAGCATTTGTCGTGCTTCGCTCCAACTTCGCGGCCAGCCCGGAGACCGAGCAAGCGATCAAAGACTTCGTGAAGGCGAATCTCGCGCCGTACAAATATCCGCGACAAGTTGAATTTTTAGCGGCGCTGCCACGCACCGAGACCGGTAAATTGCAGCGCCATCGCTTGCGTCAAATTGCACAAACTGCGGCTCAGCCCGCCACGGGAAACGCATCATGATGAAACTACTGCAACCACCAGAATGGCTCGCGCCGAAGGGCTACGCCAACGGAATCGCTGCACGCGGCACCATGATTTTTGTTGGTGGACAGATTGGTTGGAACGGCGCGCAGCAATTCGAGACCGATGACTTCATCGCACAGACGCGACAAGCCCTCGTCAACATCGTGGCCGTGCTGCGCGAGGCTAACGCCGGGCCGGAGCACATGGTGCGCATGACTTGGTACATCGTCGACCGCGACGAATATGTGGCGCGACTGAAAGAACTTGGCGCGGTGTATCGCGAAGTGATCGGTCGCAACTTTCCTGCGATGAGCTGCGTGGAAGTTTCGCGCCTGGTGGAGACGCGAGCAAAGGTTGAAATTGAAGTGACGGCGGTGTTGCCGGACTAGCTAACCTAGCGCGACGCCAAGGCTTCCCAGCGCTCCATCGCTTCCATCACTAGCGCGTCGATTTCGCTCGAACGCTTAGAAATTTCCGTCGCGCGTTTGGGGTCTTTTTGGAAGATTACGCCGTCGGCAAGCTCCGCGTTAATCGCGGCTTGTTCTTTCTCCAGTGCTTCAATTTTCGCGGGTAGCCCGTCGAGTTCGCGCTGGTCTTTGAATGAGAGTTTGGTCTTTGGCGCGGCGGGCGCAATTGGCGCAGCAGGCGCCGCATCAGACTTGCGATCAGCGCCGCTTGCTGCGGTCGCTTTTGATGCTGTGTTCGCCTCGGTTGCCTCCGAGAGCGACAACGCTGCCATCACTTTCGCTTGCGCTTGCCAATCGGTAATCGAGCCTTCGTATTCGCGCCACAGACCGTTGCCTTCAGCCACTAAGCAGCTGGTCACGACGTTGTCCAAGAAGCGCCGATCATGGCTCACGATGAAGACGGTGCCTTCGTAGTTCGCAAGCTTGTCTTCGAGAAGTTCTAACGTGTCGATATCGAGATCGTTCGTCGGTTCGTCGAGCACCAACACGTTCGCCTCTTTGGCGAAGTGCCGCGCGAGCAACAAGCGATTGCGCTCACCGCCGGAGAGCATTTTTACCTGCGCATTGGCACGAGCGGGCGAGAACAAAAAGTCTTGCAAGTAGGTCATCACATGCGTGCGCTTGCTGCCCACCTCAATCCAGTCGCTACCTGGCGAAATAAATTCACCTAGCGTAGCCTCTTCGTTCAGTCCGTCGCGCATCTGATCGAAATACGCGACCTGCATATTGGTTCCGGTGCGAATCTTTCCGCTGTCGGCTTCGATTTGGCCGAGGATGAGTTTTAGAAGCGTGGTCTTGCCGATACCGTTCGGGCCAACGAGACCGACCTTATCACCGCGCAAAATCGTCGCAGTGAAATCCTTGACGATCACCTTGTCGCCGTAGGACTTACACACGTCCGTCAGCTCGGCAATGATCTTTCCGGATTGGCCGCCACTGGTGATTTCGAGCTTCACGCGGCCCAGCGAATCACGGCGCGCGGCGCGTTGATCACGGAGCGCTTCAAGGCGGCGCACGCGACCTTCGTTGCGCGTTCGCCGCGCCTGAACACCCTGACGAATCCACACTTCTTCTTGCGCAAGAAACTTATCGAACTTGGCGTTGACCGTCGCTTCAAACTCAAGCTGCGCGGCCTTTTGGGTTTCGTACGCGGCGTAGTTTCCGGGAAAGCCTGTGAGCTTGCCGCGATCGAGTTCGACGATCCGTGTCACCACGTTGTCAAGAAACGTGCGGTCGTGGCTGATGATGACTGCGCTGCCTTTGTAGCTCGTGAGCAAACCCTCGAGCCACGTAATCGCGGCGAGGTCCAGATGGTTCGTCGGCTCGTCGAGCAACAAAACGTCGGGCGATGCCACGAGTGCCTGCGCAATCGCTACGCGTTTTTTCAGGCCGCCGGAAAGCGTCGAAACGAGCGTTGTTGGATTGAGATTGAGCTGAGAGAGTGTGGCGTCGACGCGAGATTCCCACGTCCAGCCTTCAAGCGCGTCGATCTCGTGCTGCA
>DAINAJ010000086.1:3606-8028 GCA_036733505.1 Casimicrobium sp. | reverse complement strand
GCGTCGACGCGAGATTCCCACGTCCAGCCTTCAAGCGCGTCGATCTCGTGCTGCATGTCGGAGAGTACGTGCTCGTCGCCGCCTTCCACCGCTAATTTTTCGTACGCGTCACGCAGCTCGCGCGCGCGCGACAAACCGTTAGAGACCGCCTCAAACACTGTTTCGTTTTCAGAGAACACGGGCTCCTGCGGCACCGTGGTGATGCGCAGGCCGCCTTGCAGCGCCATTGCGCCGTCGTCGAGCGTTTGCGTGCGCGCGAGCACTTTGAGTAGCGAGCTTTTGCCCGCGCCATTGCGGCCAATCAGACCGATGCGTTCACGATTTTCGATTGCGAAATCCGCGCCATTTAAGAGCGGGGCGAGACCAAATGCGAGGTGTGCGTTTTGAAGCGTAAGAAGAGCCATAGCCTCAAGTGTAGTCGGACGATTAACAGCTTTTTGGCTCTAACGACTGACGAGCGGTCGCTAGAGCGTCACAGCATCATAAGTCGACTTTCCCAATAAATCGCTTGCAACGACCATTTGGCAGTCGCTGGCGTTATAAAGCTGTATCTACTGAAGCTCGATTCATAGGGTCGATGTAGCGAAGCAAAATCAAGCGCAACCATTTGCCGAGCGCTTCGTGCAAACGCAGTGGCGGACATGGCTCGTCCCGCGAATGAGCGCCATGCGCGCGAGGCGAACGACGCCCAAAACCATCGCACCGCGTTTGACTTTTTTGTGGCTTCGCGAGAGCCAAAAGCGCTGCTATCATGCCTCGCATCATCGGCCGCAGCGCGAGGAAGTCCGGCAACGGAGCGCAGGCCGATTCACCGTGCGGAAGCATTAGAAAAGGAGGAACCCATGGATTTCCCGTGGCTTAAACATTACCCCGCTGGCGTGCCAGCAACGATCAAATTCGATCAGTACGCCTCGATCGTTCAGCTCCTCGAAGAGAGCTTCCAAAAGTACGCCTCGCGTCCCGCGTTTAGCTGCATGGGCAAGACGATCACTTACGCAGAAGTCGACGAGTACTCACGTGCGCTCGGCGCATATTTACAGAGCCTCGGTTTGCAACAAGGCGACCGCGTGGCCTGCATGATGCCCAACGTGTTGCAGTATCCGGTTGCGGTTGCGGCGGTACTGCGTGCCGGCTTCGTTGCCGTGAACGTGAACCCGCTCTACACGCCACGCGAGCTCGAGCACCAGCTCAAGGACTCCGGCGCGAAAGCCATCATCATTCTCGAAAACTTCGCCGCGACGCTGCAACAGGTGGTCGACAAGACGCCAGTCAAGCACATCGTGCTCGCATCAATGGGCGACATGATGGGCTTTTTGAAAGGCGCGATTGTTAACTACGTCGTGCGCAACAAAAAGAAAATGGTGCCCGCGTTTTCGCTGCCCACCGCCGTGAAATTTAACGACGCGATGGCGAAGGGCAAACCGCTCGCGCTGTCGCCATCGAAGGCGAAGTTTGACGACCCCGCCGTGTTGCAATACACGGGCGGCACCACGGGCGTATCGAAAGGCGCAACGCTACTTCACCGCAACATCATCGCCAACGTGTTGCAATCCGAAGCCTGGATGCAGCCCGCGCTGAACAACCCGAAGAAGCCGAAACCGCCGGAGCAGATGACTACGGTCTGCGCGCTGCCGCTCTATCACATCTTCGCGTTCACGATTTGTTATCTGCTGGTGTTGCGCACCGGCGGGCAATCAATTTTGATTCCGAATCCGCGCGACATTCCGGGCACCATCAAAGCGCTCAAAGGCTTCAAGCTGCATATGTTCCCTGCGGTCAACACGCTCTACAACGCGCTGGTCAACGACCCCACATTTAAAGAGCTAGACGTCTCTGACTTGCGCGTTGCCAACGGCGGCGGCATGGCCGTGCAAAAGGCCGTCGCTGACAAGTGGCTCGCCGCGACGGGCTGCCCGATTGTTGAAGGCTACGGACTCTCGGAGACTTCACCATCTGCGACCTGCAACCCGACTGATACGGACGCATACTCGGGCACCATCGGGATGCCACTGCCGTCTACCGAAATCGCGATTCGCGATGACGACAACAACCCCGTGAAGATGGGCGAGCCAGGTGAAATATGCATCAAAGGCCCGCAGGTCATGGCGGGCTATTGGCAGCGCGACGACGAAACGGCCAAAGTCTTCTCGGCCGACGGTTACTTCAAGTCCGGCGACATCGGCGTCATGGATGAGCGCGGTTACGTGAAGATCGTGGACCGCAAGAAAGACATGGTGCTCGTTTCGGGCTTCAACGTGTATCCAAACGAAGTCGAAGATGTCGTCGCGAGCTGCCCCGGCGTGATGGAATGCGCGGTGATCGGCGTGCCTGACGACAAATCAGGCGAAGCCGTGAAAGTGTTTGTCGTCAAGAAAGACCCGAACCTCACCGAGCAACAAGTGCGCGATTATTGCGAAGCCAATCTCGCGGGTTACAAGAAGCCGAAATACATCGTGTTCCGCGCGGATTTACCGAAGACTCCCGTCGGAAAAATTCTGCGACGCGAGTTGCGAGACATGGACAAGAAGGCGGCGTAGTCTTTCGCTCGCCCGAAGAAAAACGGCCCTTCGGGGCCGTTTTTTGTGCTGATCTCGCGCATCTAAACGCCCGCCCCTTCAAAGCCCAATTGCCGCCACGCCTCATACACCGTCACCGCGACCGAATTCGATAAATTCAAACTACGAATCGCGGGCCTCATCGGCAATCTCAATTGCTGTTCCGCTGAAAAATCTTCAAGCACGGTGGCAGACAGCCCTTTCGTTTCCGAGCCAAACACAAACGCATCGTTGCGCGCGAGCGTCACGTCGTGCGGCGCACGCGTGCCGCAGGTTTCAATGGCGAACATACGCGTCACGCCGAGTAGCGCGAGCGCCGCTTTGCATGCGGTCCAATCGTCATGCACTTGCATCGTCGCGTACTCGTGATAGTCGAGACCCGCGCGGCGCATGCGTGCGTCTTCCAGCGGGAAGCCGAGCGGACGCACCAGATGAAGCGTCGCCCCGGTGTTGGCGCACAGGCGAATGACGTTACCCGTGTTGGGCGGAATTTCGGGTTCGACTAGAACGACATGAATCATAGAAATGGCTTGGGTCGCTTTGCGTGGCTTCGCCTGGCTTTGCTTGGCTTAGGCGACTGATTTTTTGAAAGGCGTAATTCGCTCGCGCGCACGTAGCGGTTGCACGCGGGCCAGTACAAAGGCGTCCACGCGATCCGCGCCCGCCGCGTATGCCGCTCGGGCGAGTTCGTTGAGCGTCGATCCGCTGGTGAGCACGTCGTCGATCAACACGACCGATTCTCCTGCGAGTGAACGCGTCGCTGCGAAGGCTTGACGCACATTGCGCCGCCGCCCAACCAGATCAAGCTGCTGTTGAATCTCGGTTTCACGAATTCGAACCAGTGCGTCTGCATCCGTGTGCAAACCAAATCGCTTTCCGATTTCGCGTGCGATCAATTCAGATTGGTTGTAACCGCGAAATTGCAACCGTCCCGCAGCAAGCGGAACGGGCATTAGCGTCGCCGTCGCGGAGTACGGCCATGATTCGCACTGCGTCGCAACCCAATGACAGAGCGAAAACGCGTGCCGATACTTGATTGCAACAATCGCGTCGCTGGTTGGAAAGTCGTACACCCACAGCGCCTGCAAACGCTGCCACACAGGAGGTCGTTTTATGCAGCGGCCACAGACTTGACCGTTAGGCGCGGGCAGCTGGCAACGCGGACACGCTTGCGGAGGAATGCGCGCAAGCTCTTGGACACAGGGCTCACACACAGCGTCAGCGCTGCTGTCGCCGCAGAAGAAGCACGGCTGTGGGAGGGCACGTGCGACGATGCGCTGCAACGTGGCGCGCGCAGCACTGATGGCCCGTGGTTGCAACGACGTGACTTCAGGCACATGCGCTCCCGCCATCGTGTCCGTGTTCGCGCCGTAGAGCTTACGCAATAAAATTTGGGTTCTCGCCTTTGTTCGCAGTCCGCGTAAATTTTCCCATGCCGCCACCTGACGCGTTTGATCTAGCGTTGCCTGCCTTGCCTATGCTGCCCGTTGAGAGCATCGGCGCAGGTGTAGATCTTGTGTTGCTGCACGGTTGGGGCTTGCACAGCGAATTTTTTCGACCGTGGTTGCCGCTACTGACGCCGCATTGCCGCGTGCACTTGATCGATCTTCCGGGTCACGGCTTGAGCCCGGAAGTGTCGCCGTTTACGCTGCCAACGATGGCCGCAGCGGTGGCGCAGTCGATGCGCGCCGTTGCGCCGCGCTACGCCGTGGCCGGCTGGTCGTTGGGTGGTGCCGTGGCGCAGCGAATGGCGATTGATTTCCCCGAAGCGATTTCGCACCTCACGACGCTCGCGTCGTCACCGCGTTTCTTGCGCGCGGATGATTGGATGCACGCGACAACGCCACACGCGCTGGAACTTCTGCGT
>DAINAJ010000086.1:0-3506 GCA_036733505.1 Casimicrobium sp. | reverse complement strand
CACCTGAATTGCTCAACACGGAGCTCGTTCGTACGCGCTTTGATCGCGCGGTCGCGACATACGTCGACGCTGCCGTGGTGCAACGCGAAGTGGGCAACCGGTTGCTAGAGCGCTTCGATGTCATGCGTTTGTCGCCAGCCGTAGTGCTCGATGTCGGCTGCGGGCCGGGCACGCACACAGGGGCGCTCGCGGCGCGATTTGCCGACGCGGAAATCGTTGCCATCGATCAATCGGCGGCGATGGTTTCGCGTGCAGCGCCGGTGGTGGATGCGCCGAAAGCAAACTGGCTGGAGCGCTTTGGTCTGTCTCGAAAAAACGCAACGCCCGCGGGTCACGCGCGCGGCGTCGTCGCCGACATGACCACGTTGCCGTTTGCTCGCGAACATGCGGACGTGCTCTGGAGCAATTTTGCGTTGCAGTGGGCGAACGATTTACCAGCGCTGTTCGCCGAATGGAATCGCGTGCTTAAAGTCGGCGGCGTGATGATGTTCACCGCGCCGGGGCCCGACACGCTGATCGAGCTGCGTCGCGCACTGACGTGGGCGAACGTCGTACCCGATGAACGCGTGCAGCGCTTCACCGATTTGCACGACATCGGCGACATGCTCGTGCATGCGGGTTTCGCAGATCCCGTGATGGACATGGAAGTGGTCACGCTCGAATACGCAAGCGTCGACGCGCTCTGGCGCGACCTCAAAGCGCAGGCCGCGACCAACGCCATGCAATCGCGGCCGCGCGGATTGATGACGCCGCGAAAGCTGCGAGCGATTGAAGCTGCGCTCGACGCCGGGCGACGCGACGGCGGCCCGATTCGCATCAGCGTCGAAGTGATTTATGGTCATGCGTGGAAAGTCGCGCCGAAGAAAACTGCGGACGGTCACGCCGTCGTGCGGCTCGATGCGATTGGACGTGGTAAACCTCCGGGCGCAGCGCGCGGCGGTGTTTGATTCGCCTGAGAACAGATGTCGGCAACAACTTTTTGGCACGAGCGACTACTAGACGGTCGTTTCAAGCGTTTTTCGTGAACATTCGACTTAATAGTAAAAATGGCTGCAACGACCGCCTGCCTGTCGTTTCGAGGTAAAAGCTGATACATGAGCATTTTGGTATGTGTGCCCGTCTACAACGGGTTTGAGTCCACCGAGCGTTGCCTGAGCGCGCTCGCCTCCGCGCGCGTCGCCGCACCGTTTCGTACGCTCATCATCAACGACACCTCGCCCGACGCGCGTGTGCGTCCGATGCTCGACGCGTACTCGCTCGCACACGCCGACACCGAAGTGCGCCACAACGTCGTGAACCGCGGTTTTACGTGGAACGTGAACCAAGCGTTCAGAGCCGCACGCAGCGGCGAGCATGTGGTCTTGCTCAACTCCGACGCACTCGTCACCAGCGGCTGGTTAGACGAAATGCTCGCCTGTGTCACCGCCGACGCGAAGATTGGCACCGTCACACCGTTCTCAAACAACGCCACGATTTGCAGCTTCCCCGACTTCACACGCGCGCATCCGGTGTCAGAACGCACCGAGCGCGAACGCATCGCCACCGCCCTGCGAGCATCGCGCGCCGACCCGATTGACTTGCCCACCGGCGTGGGGTTTTGCATGCTCATTTCCGCAGCCTGCCGCGAGACAGTGGGCATGTTCGACGTGGAAAACTTCCCGCGCGGCTACGGCGAAGAAAACGACTTCTGCATGCGGGCGGCCGCAGCAGGCCTGCGCAATGTGCTGTGCCCCAACGCGTATGTCGCGCACGAGGGCGGCGTGTCGTTTAGCAGCGATACGCAAGCGTTAATGAAGATCGGCGCGGAACGCTTACTCGCGAAGCATCCGACGTATGACGCAGAAGTAAGCGCGTGGATCGCGCGTGATCCGGCGCGTGCACGGCGGGACGCTGTGGCGGCGGCGCTTGCAGCCCAGTGAAACACGTAGGGTGCTGGTTCACCGCACCCAAATTGCTACCAAGCCACTTGTTTTGTATCGCCACCAGCGCGCTCTGTGGCCGCGCGGGGCCAGTCACCTTTTTGCTTCGCCAAAAAGGTAACCCAAAAAGGCGACCCCGGGGATTCGCTGATTTCCTGCGGTGCTCGCGTCAGGCGGGCGTCGCACAAATCACCCGATGGCGCGCTGCCGCGCGCGGTGGGCTCATGGTGCGCCGCTTGGACCGCGTGCCGCTGCGCTCCTCGGAGCGAATCCACGGGGACCCCGTTCGAACGGGTTCTTGATCGCTTCGCGATTTGTTTGCGGGAGCCCGGATGCGAGCATCCGGGTTATGGTGCGATACGTCAAAATTAATTGCCACCACTTGGCGATCCGTTCGGAAACAAAAACGCTGGCAATGCAATCCAAGCGGCTTGACGACCAGTCGCTCTCAATCGCTCTCAATACGAAAGGCCTAAAAAATGAAGATGGTTCCAACTCGCGTCACGCGCGATGAGTGAGTCGCCAAGCGCTGATTCGAAGGTGCTCTTTCGCGTGGAAAACGAAGGCGGTACCGCTCACGTGGAGACGTTGTGGGCCACGCACCTTGGCGGTGATAAGTACAGGCTGGAAAACTCTCCCTTTTGGGCCTACGAAGTGTCGTGGCAAGATATTGTGCTTGCTCCATTTTCGGACGTCGAGGGGCATCTCACATTTCAGTCGGTACTCGCTAAATCTGGCAATCGAACGGTTCGTATATCGTTTGATGCGCCGGTTGAAGACGGAAATGAGTCAGATAAAGTCCTCCAAGAACTTGTCGCTTGGGGATGTACGTATGAAGGCATGAATCGAAAGTACATATCTGTGAATGTGCCGCATGGCATCGAATTGGATAACGTGCGCGACCACCTCATTCGTCACAACACCACATGGGAATACGCCGACCCAAGCTACGCCAAGCTATTTCCCGAAGATGCTTAGGGTCTTAGCCCGGATGCTCGCATCCGGGTTCCCGTAACCGAATCGCGAAGCGATCATTTGTTGCCTCTTACGCCCCGTCACCCCGCGCCGAGGAGCGGAGCAACGGGCGGTCGTAGGCCCGCACCATGAGCCCACTGGTTGCGCGTTAGCGCAACTTTCGGGCGAAAACGTAGCCGCGAAGCGGCGAGGCTTCGGTGCAGGCTAACTTGCGCAGCAAGTTAAGCGAAGCGGCCGAAACCAATTGTGCGGGTCCCGCCCGTTGCGAGCACCACAGGGAACAGCGGGGTTCGGGGCGAGCTTTTTGGTTACTTTTTGGCGGCGCAAAAAGTAACTCGCCGTCAGGCGAAATGAAGCCGTGGCACACGAATCACCTCATTCCATCAGACCCTTCGCTGCGCTCAGAGCCTGCCCCAGCGAAGGCTGGGGGCGAACGGCGGCAAGTACGCGCCGTGACTTCCCAGTCCACGTTAGTTGGTATCAATTTGTGGCGCAATAAGATTGCGCCCTACGTGTTTTACGGATGCCCCACGCGCGGCGCGCGTCAGTCCGCCTTAAATCCAGACGCCACAATCACCGGCCGCCACTTCTCAATTTCGGCCAACCGAAATT
>DAINAJ010000085.1:0-13961 GCA_036733505.1 Casimicrobium sp. | reverse complement strand
TGCCGCGCAAGCCTTTGCGTGACGCAAGGAAGCGAAACGCCTTCATCATCCACGGTCCGTACTGGCGCTTTTTAAGTTCGCCAGTGACCGAATCTTTCTTCGCGAATAGCGGTGGCGCGAGGTGAAAGTTCAGCGTGTAGTCACCCTCAAATTGCCCCGCGATACGTTTCTCGAAATCACCGTTGCTGTGTAGGCGCGCAACCTCGTATTCGTCTTTCACCGCAAGCAGCTTGAAGTAGTAACGGGCCACGGCTTCGGTGAGCGTCGTCTTGCCGGGGAGTTTCGCCGTTTCTGCTTGGCGTACGAACGAGACGAAATCGCTGTAAGTTTTCGCGTACGAGGCGTCTTGATAATCGGTCAAAAACGCTACGCGACGCGTAATCATTTCATCGAGTGACTCGCTGAGTTTCATCGACGCAGGCGCTGCAAGTTTCGGCGTAGCAATCTCTTCCACGCGCTTCAAATCCACCGCCGCGCGGCGGCCCCATAAGAAAGCGTTCTTGTTCATTGCAACAGCAGCGCCGTTGATTTCGATAGCGCGCAAGATCGTGGCTTCAAGCAACGGCACCAAACCTTTTTGCCAGGCGTAGCCGAGCACAAACAGATTGGTCGCGATCGAGTCGCCCATGAGGCGCGTTGCGATTTTCGTCGCATCAAGGAACCACGCGGAGTCCGGGCCGCAAGAATCGATGATCTCGCGCTCCATGCTGCCGAGCGGGAACTTCATATCGGCATTACGCGTGAAGTTCGCGGGCATTACCACCGCCGAATTGATCACCGCTTTGGTCACGCCCACGGCCATTTTCGCGAGCGAGTCCTCGGCAGTCGTAGTGAGCACATCACAGCCCAACACCAAGTCGGCTTCGCCGGCTGCGACACGAGTCGCATGCAAATCGGCTTGCGTATTTGCGATGCGAATGTGGCTCATCACCGAACCATTCTTCTGCGCGAGTCCCGACATGTCGAGAATCGTGAGCCCCTTGCCTTCAAGGAACGCCGCCATGCCGAGCACCTGACCAACCGTTAACACGCCAGTGCCGCCAATACCTGTTGCGAGGATGTTGTACGGCTTGTCGAGTAATGCAATCGTAGGCTCAGGCAATGCGCCGAACTCAACTTCTCCGACCTTCGCGGGCTTCTTGAGTGCGCCGCCCTCGACTGTGACGAAGCTCGGGCAAAAGCCATTAACACACGAGAAATCTTTGTTGCAATTCGACTGATCGATGGTGCGTTTGCGGCCGAATTCAGTTTCGAGTGGCACCACCGAAACGCAGTTCGATTTCACGCCGCAATCGCCGCAGCCTTCGCACACCGCCTCGTTGATGACGACGCGTTTCGCAGGATCAGGAAACTTGCCGATCTTCCGGCGGCGACGTTTCTCAGCGGCGCAGGTTTGGTCGTACACGATAATGGAGCAGCCCTGAACTTCGCGGAATTCGCGCTGAATTTCGTCGAGGCGTTCACGGTGATACACGGGGCAATTCGCCGGTAGCGCGATGCCTTCGTACTTCGCAGGCTCGTCGGTGATTACGCAAACTTTCTTCACGCCCTCGGCGACGACTTGATTCAGAATCGTCAGCGGCGAGAGCGGGCCGTCGTGCGGCTGTCCGCCGGTCATCGCGACCGCGTCGTTGTAAAGAATTTTGTACGTGATGTTTACGCCCGCAGCCACGCTCGCGCGAATCGCAAGCAAACCCGAGTGGTAGTACGTGCCGTCACCCAAGTTCGCGAAGATGTGTTTCTCGTTGGTGAATGGTGCTTGCCCGATCCACGGCACGCCCTCGCCACCCATCTGCGTAAACGTCTCCGCGCGATCCATCCAAATCGCCATGTAGTGACAGCCAATGCCCGCGACCGCACGCGAACCGTCCGGCACTTTGGTGCTCGTGTTGTGCGGACAGCCTGAGCAGAAATACGGGGCGCGCGCGATGTCGATTTTGGTTCGGGCGAGCGCGCGCTCTTTCTCGTTAATCCACTCTACGCGGCTCTTGACCTTATCGCTCACGTAAAACTTCGCAATGCGCCCGGCGATCACGCGCGCAATCATCGCTGGTGTCAACTCAAACGGCGCGGGCAGCAGCCAATCGCCGTGCGGGCGCACCCATTCGCCCTTCGCGTCGAACTTGCCGACAACCTGTGGGCGCACATCTTCTTTCCAGTTGTACAGCTGCTCTTTGAGTTGATACTCGAGGACTTGGCGCTTCTCCTCGACGACCAAGATTTCTTCAAGGCCGGACGCGAACTCCTGCACGCCTTCGGGCTCAAGCGGCCACACCATGCCGACCTTGTAAACACGAAGTCCGATAGCCTTTGCCAAGTCGTCGTCGATGCCCAAATCGTCGAGGGCCTGCCGCACATCGAGATACGCCTTGCCTGCCGCCATGATGCCCAGCCGTGGGCGCGGCGAGTCGATCACGATGCGATTCAATTTGTTCACACGCGCGTAGTGAATCGCCATGTAAATTTTGTAATCGTGCATGAGCTTTTCTTGCTCAAGCGGAGTGTGTGGCCAACGAATATTTACGCCGCCCTCGGGCAACGGAAAGTCGTCGGGGATGATCGGCTTGATGCGGTCCGGATCGACGACGACGCTCGCGGTGGACTCTACTGTGTCGGTCACCGCCTTGATGCCGACGTAGCAACCGGAGTACCGGCTCATCGCGAACCCATGCACGCCGAGATCAAGGTATTCCTGCACACCTGCCGGATACAGCACAGGCACGACCGCGCTAATGAATTCGTGGTCGGACTGGTGCGGCAGTGTGGAGGATTTCGCGCCGTGATCATCGCCCGCGATCAACAACACTCCGCCGTGTTTGCTCGAGCCCGCATGATTCGCGTGTTTGAACACATCGCCACAACGGTCCACGCCGGGGCCTTTGCCGTACCACATGGCGAATACGCCGTCGTACTTTGCGTCGGCGTGCAAATTCACTTGCTGCGTACCCCAGACCGCCGTTGCCGCTAGCTCCTCGTTCACGCCGGGTACAAACTTGATGTGCGACTTTTCGAGGTGTTTCTTCGCCTTCCACGCGTTCTGATCGATCGCCCCAAGCGGTGAGCCACGATAGCCGGTGACAAAGCCGCCCGTATTGAGCCCCGCGCGCTCGTCAATCTGCCGCTGCAACATCATGAGCCGCAAGAGCGCATGCGAACCGTTCATATAGAAGCGGCCAGACGGCTGCGTGAACCGATCATCGAGCGCAACCTCAGCAATCGCGCGCTGCACAGCCGCGGGGAGCGAGGTCGATGCCGTCGCAGGGTCGGTGGATTCGGGGGCGAGGGGCGAAAGGGGGCTTTGGGACATTCTCGGGCACTCCTTGTTGCGGCGCAGCATGCGGGATCGCCGCTGTGCGCCTGATGGGGGCATATAGGTCAATTGTGTTGACCTTTTTGCGATACCCGAAATTTACCCGTTTTTGGGTGGTTTGTCTGCATCCGAGTGGTGCGGAGCGGCGTCGGGAGCGAATGCCTTCAGATCGCTCGTTGGCACGACGCGACAGGACCGGACTCGCCCGCCACAAGCGTCGCCGCTGCCATCCAATGTTCCCCGGGTGACATAATCATCGCCGGCAAGCCCGCTCCCACAGCCTCTCGCGTTGCATGCGGACGGGAGAATCTCTGCCTGCGAAATGCGTACCGGGTTTCGTTGGTTTTATTGGGCTGACGCACTGTGCTAAAAGCGTTGGAACCCTTTACCTACAAACGTTTCAGCACAATTCGTATGCTCAAATTGTTTCGCACGCGTTGCGGTATACGTTACGTTTTGCGGGTATGAACCCATGGCAGCTATTCGCATCTTCCACATCGCGACGCTACTGCTTCTTGCTGCGTATGGTGCGCTCGCATTTCACCGCCCGGTGTTGGGCTCAGCCGTCTACTGGGTATTCTGGCTCGCCTACGCTGGGTTGGTATTTGGCGCACATCGTAGGCACAAATGGTGTATGCGGCTTTCAATTACTCCACCCCTCTTGGTGTTTCTCTTCACTGCCCCCAACGTTGCTTACAACTTCTGGGGCTTCATCAGCGGGCACCCGCGCTACCAAGATTCTCCCGGCACGATAATCATAGTGGGCATCATGGCGGTGTGTCTTACGCTTCCCTCAGCGCTCGTACTTGGTGCTTATTGGCTCAATCGCAGGCAGGTTTTTGGTGGCGCATGACATGGCGATCAATCTCGCTCCCTTCGTTCGCTGGACGGCGCTAAAGCGTCGCCGGTTAACTCTACGTTAGCTGCACAAAGCCGCTCCGTAGCCTTGGCAGAATGCAGTACGCATGCGGAACATTCGCTGCGTGCCTGTGCGATTACTCAGATGAATGGCGCTCTGACCACTACGGCGCGAAACGCGAACATGCTGCAGGACACCGACCACTATACGAACGTTTGCGGTCGCACTTGGTCGACAAATCGCGCGGCAAATCCGAATCTAAACCGGCGCAAACGGATTGAAAACCTCCAATCTGTTCGCTAGAACGCCCGCCACATTTCGGGTGTCCGCACTCAGCCCACCCTCATTGGCGAGCGCGGCCGATGCCGCGCTCGCCAACCTAGGTTTACAGCTTTCCGGCCTCAGCGACTGACGGGTCGTCGTTTCAGCCACTTTTTATTATTAGTTGAGTTTCACAAAATAGTGCCTGTAATGACCGCCCGCTAGTCGCTGTAGCTAAAAAGCTGTTTCCAACAAAAAAAACAGTTTTCGTTGCACGAAGCGTCCGTTTACTACCATTGCACCATGACTAAAAAAACCGATTTCTCGTTCTTTCATCGTTTACGCGTGCGCTGGGCAGAGGTCGACTTGCAGCGCGTGGTGTTCAACGGCAATTATTTGCTGTACTTCGACGTGGCGTTCACCGAGTTTTGGCGCGCGACAGGGTTGCGTGATCCGATTGCGCAGCAGAAGGAAGGCGTGGAGCTATTTGTGCGTAAGGCGCAAATTGAATATCACGGCTCGGCTGGATTCGACGACGAGCTAGACATCGGCGTCCGTTGCGCGAAGCTCGGACGTAGCAGCATGACCATCGCGATCGCGATTTTTCGTGGTGACGAACATTTGATCGACGGTGAGTTGACCTACGTGTACGCCAACGCGCACGAGAAAAAATCGATAGCCATTCCGGATGATTGGCGACAGAAACTACTGCCGTAGATTCTTCACGAATCGATTCAAAGTACCTCGACGCAAGTAGGCTATGTCAGGGCCACCAAGCCAAGCTTACCCGCGTTTGGCGGACTGCAGCACGCGCTCGAACTCCGGTAAATCGCGGGCAAAGAAAAAGCGCTTTAGCGATTGGTATTGCAGCACCAACAACCCGTTGTCGACTGCGGCCCCGGCGATCACACGTTGGAACGCCGCACCGCGATCATTGCGCCATTCAACGACTGCACGAAAACCGGGCCGACCTGCAACCGTCTCAGGAGCGACACTCTTAACGTCAAGCCCGGACAGGCCTGGCGCTTGACGTAGCTCACCAATGTAGCGTTGCGCCATTTCTTGTGGCGGTGTGTCTTTGTTGAACACCTGCTTGGACTTCGGAAATATTTTGTCGTCGACCAAATAAGCCGCATCGATGAACTGAATCGCCACGCCGTCGCGAGTAATCACGAGCGAATCTTTTCGCGCGGCCAGATGCATCCAATCAACCGGTGGCTTGATGCTAGCGCCCGCATGTGTCAGTGGGCCGCCATCCAGTCGAGTCCACACCGCGCATCCCGCCATGAGCACCGTAACCACTAGCAGTAGCAACATTCGCTTGATCATTGTTTTGTTCCTTCTTGTTCGATTCGACTCAAATAACTTTGCACAAACGCTCGGTCCGTCGCGTCGGGCGCAAGCTCTAGGTACTGCTTAAAAAACGTCTTGGCATTCGCTGTCGTGCCCTCTTTCATCGCGGCCAAACCGGCTGCGCGCAAAACGGGGGGAAAGTTTGGCGTTAGCGCAAAGGCTTTCGCCAGCCAACTCGACGCCAGATCTTCGTCTTGCTTGTTAGCGCGCAAACGATAAGCTTCGCTGAGGTAGAACGCCGCTTCAGGCGGCATATTGGCGCGGCGATCCTCGTCCTCAAGCGCGGCGACGAGCGCTTTCTGTCGACCCGCGCCAATTTCCGCGGCCAGCCAGTCCAACTGCAACTTGCGATGCATCACTACAAAATTCTCGCTTGGCGGGCGTGTGGTTTCAAGAGCACCGCCGGCAGCACTCACCGTCTCGATGCGCTCGTCAAGCAACGGGTGTGATGCAAACAAGTACATCGGCTTAGGGTCATCGCTCTGTTTGGAATCGTTACGCAAAATTTCAAAGGCACGCTTCGCATCCGCGCGTCCATAGCCCGACTTTTGCGCACGAATTAAACCAATCTGATCGGCTTCACGTTCCATGTCCCGACCGTGGCCTGCTGCGCCGCCCAGAAAAACAATTTGACCGCCAAGCGCACCTGCAAGGCCAAGCGTGAGTCCGGCAACGTTAGCTAAGGCACCCGCAGCAAGAATGTTATTGCGGCCCCGGTAGCCATGTCGCTGCACGAAGTGGGCGCCTTCGTGGGCTAAAACCATCGCGATCTGCGCCTCGTTCTCAAGTCGCCCCAGCAGTCCAATGCTGATGTACACATCGCCATTGGGAAAAGCCATCGCATTCGGAATCACTTCGCGCAAAATGCGAACTTTGATTGCGCCGCCAAACTCCGGATAGAGGTCGGTCATCATTTCATTGAGCCGTGTGACGTATGCCGGATCAGTCACCAGCATGCCTCGCCGGCGAAAGGCGGTGCCAGCGTCGCGTGAGTCATCCCAAAGGCGATCCTCCTCTGAGGCGAGGTCAGCTCGCGTTGGCACTTTCACGAATGGTTCAACAGACAAGGCAGGCGCGGCAGCAGCAATCACGACGAGCGTCATCAAGCACCGAAGCACCGAGCCGAGCATTCCGCTACTTTCCAATGACAACTTTCCCGCCTGCCGGCAACGACTTAAATACCGCCTGCGTCATAACCTTGGCAGACTCAGGATTCTTAAGATCGCGAATGCCACTTTGGTCGTAATGAAGCCACGAAATATTGCCGTTGCGTAGATCGACGACAGCAAATGAGATGATGGAGCGCCCGCCTTGAAGTCCAACGCCGGCTGCCGCCGCAAGTACCGTGATTGCGACTCGTCCGCCAGAGGACACGACGTCGTCACCCAACGCGACGACGATCGCGTCAGCCCCAGTCTTTTCGCGCAACCAAGGCAGGCCCTCGCCCAAGGTGTAATCAAATTTGCTTCGGCGGTGCTCCCACGCCGAACCACCGTAATTCATCATGAAGTGCGCTGCCTGGCCCACAACCCAATACGCCGCTAAAAATTCATCAAGCTCATCCTGCTCTTTATCGGTGAGCGTGGGCAACGGGGACACTTTGAAGTCGCCGCGTTGTGCCATTACCGATTCGAGTGCCGCGCGAACGCCAACGCTGGCTTGCTCCCCCCACTGCGGCACCTTTTCCTGAATGCCAGAAGCAGTCAACTCGCGAACCTGAACATCCGGCTTAGACAGAATTAGCGTCTGCGGAAAAACGATGGCCCCGTCGCCCGCTTTGTGCGCAAAATGGGTAAAGCCTTGCGCCGACACAGACGAGCCGATGAGCGCAATCGACAGTGCCATTGCGCGCAATAGCAAACGCGTGGTTTGAACCATCCCTAGCCTCCTTCATTCACATTAGATATTGCCCTCAAATGTAACGGCTGCGGGCGAGAGTGGTCACGGTAAGTCGCGACAAACCGCGCCGAACAGCAAAGTATGTCGCGCAAATGTTTGAGGCATTCTCGTGATTCAGATTTTTCTGTTGCCAGCTAAACCCCAGCTGTCATCCCGCCATCGACATAGAGCATGTGACCATTTACAAAATCGCTCGCACCGGACGCCAAAAAGATAATCGCCCCTTTGAGTTCCTCGACGTTGCCCCAGCGCCCTGCAGGCGTTCGCTGCTTGAGCCACGCGGTGAATTCGGCGTTTTGCACGAGTGCTTGCGTGAGTTCGGTATCGAAGTAGCCGGGGCCGAGGCCGTTGACTTGAATGCCATGTTTGGCGAGTTCAACGCACATGCCTTTGGTCATCATCTTGAGCGCGCCTTTGGATGCGGTGTATGGCACGATGCTGGCGCGGCCCAGCTCGGCGTTGACGGAGCACACGTTGACAATTTTTCCTTTGCCACGCGGGATCATGTGGCGCACGACGGCTTGGCTCATCGCGAAGGCGCTGGTGAGATTGGTGTCGATCAGACGCTGAAAATCAGCGAGCGGAAAATCGGTGAACGCATTGCGGATCTGAATGCCGGTGTTGTTCACCAAAATGTCAATTGCGCCGATGTCTTTTTCGATTGCATCCACGTTCGCGGCGACGGCAACGGAGTCGGTGACGTCAAACGCCTTCGCTGTTGCCTTCTGCCCGCGTGCCACGAATTGCTGCACGACACGCTCGCATTTCGCGGCGTCGCGGCCGTTGATGATGACATGTGCACCCGCGCTGGCCAGCGCCTCTGCGAGCGCGAGGCCGATGCCTTGCGACGAACCGGTGATGAGCGCACGCTTGCCGCTGAGATCGAAGAGTGGGTGCATTGACATGGCAGAAAGGCTCGCAATTGAAGGTAATCGGATAGCGCAATCGTAACCGCGAGCAGACAGCGAGCGCCGCTAACATTCAATCTAAGGTTCAAACACAGAAAGAAAAAACATGTTGATGGCGATGCTCTACGGCGCGAAAGATCTGCGCATTGAACGAGGCGACGATCCTGTAACCGGCGCGGGGCAGGTGAAGGTTCGCTTCGGCGCGGGCGGCATTTGCGGTAGCGATTTGTCGTACTTCGGCAAAGGTCGCGTGGGCGATTTTGCGGTGATGCAGCCACTGTGTCTCGGCCACGAAGTGTCGGGCGAAGTGGTCGAGATCGGCGAAGGTGTGACCCGCGTGAAAGTGGGACAGCGCGTCGCGATCAACCCAAACCAGCCGTGCCGCGTGTGCCGCACTTGTATGGCGGGCAAAGGCCACTTGTGTTTGAAAATGAATTTCTACGGTAGCGCGGCCATCTTTCCGCACATTCAAGGCGTGTTCCGCGAAATCATCGTCGCGACTGAGGCGCAGTGCTTCCCGGTGCCTAATAGTTGCGACTTCCGTACAGCAGCGATGGCCGAGCCATTGGCTGTGGCGCTACACGCGGTGAAGCGTGCGGGTTCGCTCGTGGGCAAGCGTGTTTTGGTGACTGGTGTGGGGCCGATTGGTAGCCTGTGTGTGCTCGCCGCGAAGCGCGCAGGCGCGGCACACATCGCGGTGACGGATGTCGCCGATGCTGCCCTTCGTCGAGCGCAAGCCTTGGGCATTGACGAAGCAGTTAACGCCATTTCTGCCGCCGATAAAGTTGAAGCGTGGTACGCCAACAAAGGCACGTTCGACGTGACGTTCGAGTGCTCGGGCAACGCAGCGGCGATGGCAACCGCTATCCAAGCGACCGCGTCCGGCGGATGCGTCGTGCAAGTGGGCATGATCGCAGGGCCGGCGGTTGAGATTCCGGTGAACCGCTTTGTTTCGCGTGAAGTGGACTTGCTCGGAGCGTTTCGTTTCGACAGCGAATACGGCGCCGCGGTGCACGAGCTGGCGCATGGCTTGATTGATGTGTCGTCGCTCTTAACGCACACGTTCAAAATGACGGCTGCGAACGATGCGTTTGCGATGGCTGCGGATCGATCGCAGAGCATGAAGGTGCATTTGACCTTCTAACGTCGCGGCGGGAAATGTTCGGGTTGGCTGCGAAATCGGACGATTTCGGCCATAAAAATATGCCGTTGGTATATCGTTACGGTGTTTCACTTTATCGACCAAGCGCACCCAATGATCTCTCCTGTCGCCAAATATTCATCGCGTCGATGCGCGCAGTTTTTCGCGATTGCTTTGATGTCCGTGACGGCGCTCAATCCGACGCTTTCGTTCGGCAAGGACATCGTTGTTGGGCAAATTGCGCCGTTCACCGGTGTGCAGGCCGCGGCGGGTAAGGCTTATTCGGCAGGGATAAAACTCGCGTTCGCCGCGCAGAATGCGGCCGGCGGTGTGGCTGGCGCGACGCTGAAGCTCGTCGCGGTCGATGATGCTTACAAACCGGACGACACGGTCCGTTTGGCGCGCGAGCTCATCGCGAAAGAGCGCCCAGTAGCGCTCGCAGCGACGGTGGGTACGGCAAATGCTGACGCACTCATCAAAGCGGGCGTGCTTACCGAATCAGGCGTACCGCTTATTGGTCCGAGCTCAGGCGCAGGCAGCGTAATCGGCAAACCGGGCGTCTTTACGGTTAAAGCGAGTTACGCAGAGGAAGTGAACCAACTGTTCTCGACGCTCAACAGCATGGGGCTTTCGCGCGTAGCGGTGCTCTATCAAGACGATGGCTACGGCAAAGATTTGCTCGACGCGGCGACGGGACTTAGTGCTCGCCACAAAATCGAGTTAGTAGCGAAAACGCCCTATGACCGAATCACCGGCGACATCGAGCCAGCGGTCAACGCGCTCTTGAAAATCGACGCTCAAGTTATTTTTCTTGCCGCTATTTCCGTCCCCGCCGCAAAGTTCATCAAGTCGTACAAACAGCGCGGTGGAAACGCGATGCTGGTCGGCCCGTCTCCGGTCGACATCACCGTACTCCAAAAGCAGCTCACCAAAGAGCAACTTCGCGGCTACGTGGCTTCAACCGTTGGCCCCGTCGACACGCGCACGTCGCTGCCCATCATTCGCGAGTACATGAAACAACGCGCGGCGTTTCCTTCCGCTGATTACGGGATTCGCTCGTTCGAGGGCTACGTTACCGGCCGCGTCATCATCGCGGCGCTTCAGCGTGGCGGAAAGACAACGCCAGAAGGCATGACACAGACGCTTAAGACTTTACGCGCCGTGGACTTTGGCGGATATTCCGTCGACTACGCTGACATGAAACGCGGTGGCAGTAGCTACGTGGATTTCGTCACGATTGATCGGATGGGCGCGATCGTTCGCTGATCGTTTGCGGCGCGCCCTTAAAATCGAGGGTTCACTCAAGGGCGCGTCTAGAAATGCGTTTTTAGGGATGAAGTGCTAGGCGCGCGGCGCACAGCAACCGGAATGTACGCCCTGGTACATGAGGATTGCGAGCACCGCGCAACGACGCAATTCGCCCGAACAACGAATTTCTAGATGCGCCCTCAACGCCTCGAAAGCTCGCATGCTCGACTGCATCACCCTAGAACCGCCCTCCCCTGCCACCGCCTGCGTCATCTGGATGCATGGCCTCGGTGCCGATGGCAACGACTTCGTTCCGATCATCCCTGAGCTGGACCTGCCGCGCGACCACAGCGTACGCTTCGTGTTTCCGAATGCGCCGACGATGCCCGTGACGATCAATGGCGGCTACGTGATGCGCGCGTGGTACGACATTGCGTCCGCCGAGATTGACAAACGCGCGGATGAAGCGGGCGTTCGTCGCAGCCAAGTATCGATTACCGAGCTCATCGCCGATCAGCGCGCGAAAGGCGTCGCGGCGAACCGCATCATGCTCGCGGGTTTCTCGCAAGGCGGTGTGATCGCGCTGCAAACGGGTTTGCGCCACCCCGAACGCCTCGCGGGCATCATGGCGCTCTCGACCTATCTCGCGTGCGCCGAATCGCTCGGTGTCGAAGCTTCGACGGCGAACCGCGACTTGCCGATTTTCATGGCGCACGGCGCGATGGACCCGGTGATTCCAATGCAACTCGCGAAGCTCTCCAAGGCACGCATGGAAACGCACGGCTACAAAATCGAATGGCACGAGTACGGCATGCCGCACTCGGTGTGCGCTGAAGAAATTGACGACATCGCGGTGTTCTTGAAGCGCGTGTTGACCGCTTAATCGCTGTGACATTGCATCGCACTGTGGGAGCGGCCTTGGCCGCGATTCGCGTTTGCGACCAATCCATCGCGGCCAAGGCCGCTCCCACAAGTTCGCTGCGAAATTGCGCTTGACGACTGAGAAAAATTTAGCGCCGCTGCTCGCCTCACTTCGCGACGCCGATGTGCGCCGCCTTGCGTGGGCGATGGGCTCGCCATCGTTGTTTGATGCGAGCAACGCTGCGTGGCAGGACCGGCTTCGCACCGATGCTTGGTCTGCGAGAGAGCTTGCACGGTGCACGGATTGGCTGCACGCGCTCGACGACAAACCCGACGCGCTGCACGCCGCGCTCGGCGACCCGACAGTGCCAACACCGCTGGGTCACACGTTCGAGAAATACGTTCTGTTTTGGCAAGCCGCGCGGCCCGATGTTCGCGCCGCAACGCGCGGGCTCATCGTCAGAAACGGCAATCGAACCGTCGGCGAATTTGATGTGGTTTTACTGCGGCACGATGGCGTGATCGAAACGCTAGAAGTAACCGTGAAGTACTACCTCAATTTGCGGCCCGAACTTGGCATCGACGGCTGCATCGGCCCGCGCGCGTTTGACCGCATGGCCGACAAATACGCAAAGATGACCACGAGACAAACGGACCTCGGGCACACGGAGGCTGGGCGCATTGCGCTATGCCGATGGCTAGAAGCCGAATGCGGCGAACTACGCGATCCAGAAGCGCTCGTCGTAGAAAACTACGCGTTAGCGCGCGGCTATGTGTTTCACGCAACGGCAGACGCGGCCATTCCCATCGAGCTATCAAGCACCCACGGCCGCGGACTCTGGCAAACCGATGAAACAGCGCTGCCCGACGTAGCGCCGGACGCATGGCGGCAGTTGGGCGGCCGCGAATGGCTCGGCCCATACAGCGGCCCAACCAACGTCAGCGGCTGGCCAGTCGACGCGGCGATGCCGCTGATGATGGCACGCATGGTCGCGGACGCCGAGACGTCACACGAAGTGGAGCGCCGGTTTGTGGTGCGCGCAGAATCAGGATTATTGAAAGCGGTGTAACCGCCACCGCAACCGCGCGGCTCTCGAAACGGTTTGGGAGCAATTTAACAGCTTTATCGCGCGAGCGACTAGCCGGCGGTCGTTACGGCTTGTTTTTCATGCTTATCGACTTGTTAATAAAAATGGCCACAATCGCCGCCTAGCTGTCGATAGCGGCAAAAAGCTATAAATCCGATTGATCGCGATGCGGTGGGTTCACGGCAACCCTGATGCGAGCATCTGGGCTACGGTGCCAACCCTCGCTGGCGCAAAATCATCGGTAACGCTCAAGAAGGTCTGAAGATGAAATACAACGGAAGTGATGACGGGGTTGGCATTCCACTAACGTTGCCCCTCGCGAGTTGTTGGGAAATCGAAGAAGGGCGAGTGGACAGCTCGGTGTTTTTTGCTGTGCTCCCGAAAGTGTTCCATGAAGTCACCTCTGCTTTTTTTGAGGGCACTTCAATCGCCTCGGAGGTCGAAGAACTGTTCCTTCGCTTCGCAGCGAGCGAACCCTATCTGCCAGAAGGCCAAACCGTATGGCCAATGTCCAAGAAGTTTCATTGCCGCGCGACACTGGAGTTCTGGACGGAAGTTAGCCAACTGGCGCAAAGACATGCCGAACCAGAGTTATGTGACCATTTGTTTTTGTACGCGGAGAAACAAGTAATCTTGGAATGGCCCGACGCCTTCGCGAACACAATGTGGCTTTCGCCCTTGATTGAGGAGACTCGAGTAGCAGTCTTCAGCAAGCATCTCGAACTGAGGTTTCGTCGCGCGCCTGAATAGCCTAGGTTCTCGCATCCGGGTTCCTGTAAACATCATCGCGCAGCGATCAAGAATCCGTCCGACGGGGTCCCCGTGGATTCGCTCCGAGGAGCGCAGCGTCAGGCGGTCCAAGCGGCGCACCATGAGCCCACCGCGCGCGGCAGCGCGCCATCGGGCGATTTGTGCGACGCCCGCCTGACGCGAGCACCGCAGGAAATCAGCGAATCCCCGGGGTCGCCTTTTCTTTGGTTGGCGGTTTCAAGGAGCAAGTGCAACACCTGCGGGGATACGTGTATTGTGCTTG
>DAINAJ010000084.1:12190-14014 GCA_036733505.1 Casimicrobium sp. | reverse complement strand
GAGAAGACCGCTGCGATGGCCGAATCGCTTCAAGCGATGGCCGCCGAGACACTACGCGCGCAGCAAAACTTCGCGCTTGCGATGGTGCGCGCGATGTGGTCGCCGATTTTCATGGGGCGTGGTTCGGCCAGCGCATTTGCAGGCAGCGTCGGCTCACGTATGAACAACGCAGCGATGGACGTGATCGGCAAAGGCATGGAGCCGCTGCACCGCACGGCCGTGGCGAACGCAAAACGGTTGCGTAAAACTTCGTTTCGCTAATCGCGCGCTAGCGACAGCCTGCCGCGTACGCCGCGATTTGTTCACCGGCTGTCAAAAAACTTCCGCTCCGTGCCGCACCCGACGCGAGCGCCGCGCCGCTCTGGCCGCGCATGAGACGTGAGGCGAGCAAAGCATCTGACGTGGGCTGCTGCGTGTCGTCCAGATCAAGGTCGTAGTTTTTTGACGCGATGAAGTTCTGAATATCTGTCGCCGTTTGGCGCGATGCGCCTAGCCCCACCGCTCCGGAGATCAGCCCATTGCCCCGCAAGCCCAGCATGTAGCGCAATAACAGCACACCGTCTGTCGCCGCCTCCGAAGTGCCATTGCCGTCAATGTCGAATGTGCACCGCTGGTTAGACGGCATTGTCGCGGGCAGCGTGTGCATCGCCCATTGGGTGGGCGAATAGGGGCTGTTCGGGCAAGCGGTTATGCCCGCACGGGTGAAGTACATGCGCGTGCAATTCGTGTCGTAATCAGAAGTTACGGTTGCCGCGTTGACTTTCCAGCCGCTCAATTCGGATTGGTCAATGTCCACGTGCGCGCCCGCATTGAGTAGCGAGAAGTGAACGTGCGGACCAGTAGATCCGCCGCCCTGGCACAACGCTGCTGCCTCCGTATTCGCGATGCCCGACAGGCGCTGGCCGGCGTAGACCACGTCGCCCGTATTCACCAAGATGCCGTCGAGGTGGTAATAGTTCGTCGCCCAGCCATCAGGAGAGGTGACGCGAACTTGGCATGCGGAATACTTGGTCACCGTGCCCGCATTTGCAGCGACCACGCGCCCCGACGATGTGTCTCCGTTCCAGCCCCAGCCCGGACGCCAAAAATCCAGCGATGAACGCGGCGATGCACAGGCCTGCGCCGGACAACCGCCGAAGGTGGTGTGCACGCCACCCGAGCCCCAGTTGTATTGCCCCAATGTCCACGGGAGACGCAACGTATTAGTGCTGACCACTGCGCCCGAGATGGGTTGTGATTTCTGGCGATTGATTGCATTGACGCCGTAGCGTTCGACGTACTTCGCAGAGAGTGTTTCGAGCCTTGTGTCACCGCTGACGAAAGTAGCGGCGACCGCCGTTACGCCGGCGGAGTCGCTAAGCGCGGCACTCGTGGCGAGCGCGTCTTCCAGCGCGCGAGCTTGTGCTGCAGTGACTTTCGCTTTGTCCAAGCTTCGACCAAGATAGTGCATGCGGCCAATGGAGGCGATCACGGCATCGATGCGGGAGCGCTGCTGCACAGTGTCCATCGCAGCCATGTCCGCTAGCGCACCGCTCGTTTCCAAGAGCAACACAATTAGGCGCGGACTCACGCTATGCAGCCCGGCGCGATCAACGATCAGCCCGCGGTGCGCGCGAAGTTGCGGCACAGCATCAATTGCAGCGGTCGCGTCGTCGAGCGACAGCACGCGCATGTCCCAGACGACGTGGGCGTCGGTGAGCTGCGGTACGGGTGCGGAAACTGCACTGACGACAACCGGCAAAAGCGACAGCGACGCCGCGAAAAATACGCCCACGCTATTCCGCAAGGCATTGCAAACCTTAGACCCAAGATTCATCGCGACCT
>DAINAJ010000084.1:0-12090 GCA_036733505.1 Casimicrobium sp. | reverse complement strand
ATCACGGCGCCCGGCAAAACGCGTTCGCGCATTTGTAGACCTTCAGGTCATCAACGACTGCTTCGAGGTACGCAATCACCGGAATGCCGTCAGGGGAGACTGCGAGAGAGTGATAAGAGCCGACGTTGGGTCCTCCGTCAATGACGGTAAATGTGTTGCTGGTACTGCATGAAGCGTTACCGCATTTCAGGACCTTCAAGCGGCTATTGCTCTGATCCCAGTAGCTCATCACCGGCAAGCCGTCAGCGGGCACGCGCATGGACGGAGACGAGACGATTGCCGAGGCGTCGACAAGCGTGACTGTGCCGCTGGTGCACGCGGCAACAGCGCACTTAAGCACCTTGATAGTGGGCGCGATATTCGTTCCACCCGTGTAAGCCACCACCGGCAGACCGTCTGCGCCAATCGCGATGGAGGTAGCACCACCGGAATCTTCGGCTACGTCGAACAGGGTCACGGTTGCGGACCCTGCGCACGAGGCTGTGCTGCATTTGGCCACCCGCAGATTTTTGTCGGACGCCTCGAAGTAGCTGATCACTGGCAAACCATCGCCGGGAACAGCAATCGAGCTTTGCAACCCGACTGAGACGCCCACCGGGGCGTCGACGTCTGTACTCACGCCAGCCGTGCAGTCTGCGTTGCTGCACTTGTAAACCCTCAGAAGACCGGGGCTGAACGCATCGACCGCCTGCGCGTTGTAGCTTATGACTGGAAATCCATCTGCGCTCGATATCGTAATCGCACTTGTGCTGCCACTTGAATGGCCCGAGTTATCAAGAGTCACGGGCGTGTTGACGCCCGTGCACGCCGCGTCTGCGCAGCGTATGAACATCAGGGCGGTGTTGGTGGTGTTGTAGTAAGTGATTACCGGTCGGCCATCGGCGGGGACCGCGATGGCCGAATACACCTGAAAAGTGAGGTTACTGCCGGTCGAGGCGAGGGTCACGATCGAATTAGGTCCGCTGCAACTCGCGTTACCGCATTTGGCAAGTTTGATAGCGCCGTTGGTGCGGTCGTAGTAGCTCATGACCGGAAATCCATCCGTACCGATCGCTACGCGCGGCACTTGCCCCACCGAATCGATGCTGTCCACACGAACGGCGGCTGTAGGACCGCCAGTACATTGCAGTTCGCCACTACTTGTGAACGTTAGCACTTGCCCAACGGCGCAAGGCGCTGGCATTGAGGGCATGGTGGTGCACACCCATGCGCTGCCGTTCCAGCGGCTCATTTGGTCCGCCGTACATGTCTGCGGCAATCGGTACGACGCCTGAATGTTCACTGTACCGACCGTAGTGATTGGCCCGCCGGTAAGGCCGATTCCCGTCAGGATTCCCGTGACAGTCCCGGTTCCGCCTGAGCTCTCCGTGGCACACGTCCAAGCCGCGCCGTTCCACTTCGGAATTTGATTGTTTGCACACGCCGTGGTCGGAAGCAGTTGCGTGGTAGCCAGCGCGACCGTGCCCGATGCCGTAATCGGGCCACCGGTGAGACCCGCGCCTGTTGCCACGCTCGTTACCGTGCCGCTGCCGCCTGTGGTATCGGCTTGGCAGGTGACCGTCCCGTCGGCTGCGATGGCGCGGATGCTCGAACCGACGGCACAACTCGCGCTCACTCGACGCTGCAAATACGTGGTATCCGCCGCGATGGTGCCGCTCGCGGTGATCGTGCCGCCGGTTAACCCGAGGCCCGCAATCACGCTGGTCACGGTGCCGCCGGTAGCACCGCATCCCGCGAGGAGAAAGCTTTGCACCGCCGTCGGTGTGTTACGCGACCCTGCACCCAGCGCGAGGCCATTGGTCAACGAAGCGCCAGTAAAACCGGCGATCTTTCGACTGATAATCGTTGCGTCGACGGTGTCAAACGCGCCGTTGCCGTTGATGTCGAGGCCACAGCTGGGGCAAAGAATTGTCGCTTCGACCGTTGGGGCGTCGGCGGCAACGATGTCGGTGCTCGCGACCAACGCGGAGCCCGTCATGCCAAGTGCGAATCGTGTGAGGATTAGCCCCTCGCGCGTGATTGTCGAATTGCCGTCGTCAAACGGGCAGGTTTGTGCGGCGACTGATACGGCACTCAGCGCAATGCTAGAGACTGCGGCGCACACGAACATTTGCCGTGCTTTCGCACAAAAACGGATGACGAAGTTGCGCATGGTGAACCTAACCCCTATCGACGAATTGACGCATGTCGGTTACGCGATTGCGCAAGTCTGCGCCGTATAGGGGGTTACGCGAAACGCATCGAAACTCAGACATTAGACGGAAATTAATTCGCTGTGTCTGAAGTTTCGGCGCCATAACGAAGCGCAAAATTCAATGCGTGCTACGCGCGACAGGGTGAACAGAAGAAACGGAGCGGTCGACCCACGCCAATGTCACACGACTTACGCACGACAAACGCACAGTGGCGACAAGCGGTGCAGCGCCTGAGCTAGTCCTTCAGCATGGCATGCAAGAAAAGCCGCGCCTTCTCCCAATCGCGTCCTACCGTACGTGCAGTGACGCCCAGCGCCTCGGCAATCTCGCCATCGTTCAGCCCCCCAAAATAGCGCATTTCAACGACGGTCGCCATGCGCGCATCAATCGCCTCTAGACGCGCCAGCGCGTCATGGACATTGAGTACTTCGTCAGTGCTACTCGCGTCGTCCTTCTGTGATTCGGCTATCTGCGTGTTCAACGTGAAATCGAACTGACCACCGCCACGGCGCTCGGCCTGACGTTCGCGGATGAGATCAATAATCACCGAGCGCATGACTTTTGAGGCATACGCCAGAAAATGAGAGCGGTCTTTTAGGTCTATCGACCTCGCGCTGACCAAGCGCACGTAGCTGTCGTGCACTAGCGCCGTCGTGTCGAGAGAAATGCGATCTCCGCCGTGACGCAATCGGCTGTGTGCGATGTGGCGCAGCTCAGTGTAGAGCGTAGCGTACACCTGCCCAGCGGCGTCCACATTGCCCGCCTTTGCGCTACCCAGCAGTTGCGTGATGTCATTAACCATAGAGAGTGCGTAGCGTAGCAGCGTCAATGCCAAGCGCGATAAAAATCAGTTTCTATTGGCCGCTCAAAGCACGCAAGCGCTGCAAGCGCGTGCTGTGCGAAACGTCTCCACTTTCAATAGTGGCCAGCGCTTTAGCAAGTAGCGCAGCGGCATCGTCACGACGGGTTTTAATCGCAGCTTCACTTGCGAGTGCGTAGACATCAGCGTTCACCGAATATGGAAGCGATTGACCTGACGGCAAATGCAGCCAAGGCGCCAACAGCACCCACACCTCCTCCCACCTGTTGAGCGAGGCGAGCAGTCGCGATCTTGAAACGTCCCGTGCAACGCGGCTGAGAGGCGAACCGATTGTCATCGCACCCTTCGGCGACGGTTTGAGCGCGGCGTCAAAGTCGGCAAGCGCTGTTTCGCGTTGCCCTTCGCGCGCGGCCAATTCAGCTGAAACTAACTCCAACGCACTCACGCTGAGCGCTGGCAAACCGCGTTCGTTCTGAATGTTTCTCACCTCGGCGATCGCCGCTCGTGCGGCCTGCAGGTCATTGGCCTCAAGCGCAGCGCGAGCAACTAAATTGAGCACCGCCGCCAACACGCTGTGCGTGCGTGACCTCAATTCCGCGCGACTACGTTGCGCCAGCGCCAAGGCGTTTCTGCCGTCACCACGTGACAGCTCCACGTTTGCCATCGCTTGACTCAACGCAGATCTAAGCGCGTGCGGCTTGCCATCGCTGTCGCGCAGTTTGTCGTACGCCCGCTGCAACATTTTTTGTGCGTCGACGGCATTTCCCCGATCAGCGGTGATTGCCGCCAACGCGCGACCGAATACCTTCGCATCAACCATTTCTGGGTCAAACGGTCGCAAAATCTCAACCGTCTTTTTTGCGGCGTCTTCGGCCTCCGACAGGCGCAGTAACTGACGCAAACACGCAGCGACACCGCCCATGGTTTCCCCAACCTCAACGTTGTCAGGCCCGGAAAGCTGAGTAAAAAATTCGATGGATCGTCGGTACGCGGTCAGCGCAGCCTCGAAATTTCCGAGCGCACGGTTGGCATGTCCCAGTGACCGATACGCCGTCGCCTTCAGCTTGACGGCACCGTCGATGGATTCAAGCATGCGAATAGATTCGGCGGCGGCTTTTGCCGCACGAGCGGGATCGGACTGATCGACGTTTTCCGCTTCGTAGTAAAGGGCCTGAGCTAGCTCCGCGCTGTTGGGCGCGCGGCGGCGAAGAATAACTTGCGCCGCCTCGATTAAATCGAGTCGCTTGCCCAGTTGACCATAGCCCTCTACCCATGCGAGATCGAGTATCGCCATGGCGTATTGCTTGGAATCCTTGCCGGAGGTCGCTTCGGCAAGCTTCACGCTGCGCTCGTGTAGTCGCTTCGCGGTTGAGAAGTCCTCCAAGTTTTCATACAAGTTGCCAAACAATCGAAACAGCGTCGCGTCGACATCGCGATGCACGCCACCCGCACTTTCTAGGCGCAGAACACCTCGATCTAACAACTGCTTAGCATTGAGACTACGCACCTGCACCGCATTCTTTTGATCGTTACTGTTCGCACTGAACAACTCGCCGAGATAGCGCTGTACCGCGTTGCCGCGCGCGGTTTCGCGCTTGGCGAGCATGGCTTCCTGATCTGCGCGGATGGCTTGTTGGCGAGCAGCGATCGCCTCGCGATCTGCACGTGCCGCCTCTCTGCGTGCCACAGAAGCCTCGGCGTCCGCACGTGCCGCAGACGCGAGCGCCGCACGTGCCTCGCCGTCAGCGCGCGAACGTTCGCTACGTGCGGTGGCTGCCTCAGCGTCAGCACGGCGCTGTTCGTTTCGTGCAGTTTCCGCTGCAGCGTCTGCGCGCCTGGCCTGTTGCGTGGCTAGATTTGCTTGCCAGATTGCGGTGCCGAGACCGACGCCGAGCGCAGCGACGACAGCCGTCGCCGCGGAGACACCTAATCGGTTGCGCAACACAAACTTACTTGCACGATAAGCCCACGTATCGGCCTGTGCCTGCACCGGGAGTCCGTCTATGTGGCGTTGAATGTCCTCACCCAAAGCCGCAACAGTCAGATAGCGCTGCTGCGCATCCTTTTTCATCGCCTTGGTGACGATGGTGTCAAGGTCACTTGATAGGACTCGCGCAAGCCGGTCGCGCGTGAGTGCGCGCATCGCAGCGATAGAGGCGTCGCCTCGGCGCACAGCGTCACTCATGCGCACCGGTTCGGCGGTGAGAATCGCCTCCTCAAGCTCAGCGCGCGTTCCACGTTTCAGCAGATAGGGCTTTTGCCCAGTGAGCAGTTGATAGAGCACCACGCCGAGCGAATACACGTCGCTACCGGTACTGATCGGTTTGCCGCTCAACTGCTCCGGGCTCGAGTAGTCAAGCGTAAGCGAGCGTCCAGCAAGCATCGTAAGTTCCGTTTCGGACGTTTGCCCGAGTGGATCGTGCAGTAATTTGGCAATCCCGAAGTCAAGTAGGTGTACCTGGCCGTCGTCGCTGACCAAAATATTGCTCGGTTTCAAGTCGCGGTGGATCACAAGATTGGCATGCGCGGACTGGACGGCGGCAATCACCTGCAGAAAGCGGTTGAGTCGTTCACGAACCGATAATTTCAACGCGTCACAGTGCTCAGTAACGGGCTTGCCTTCAACGTACTCTAGCGCCAAGAACGGCTGGCCGTCGTCGGTAATACCAGCGTCGTAAAGTCGGGCGATATTCGGATGCGCCAACTGAGCCAAAATGTCCCGCTCGCGCGCGAATCTGTCGGCTAGCGCAAGCGTTCGGTTAAGCATCGGGAGCTTGAGCGCTACGTTTCGCGTCATCGTGCCGTCGGCGCGCGCTGCGAGCCAAACCACCCCCATGCCGCCGTGCCCGATTTCGCGCTGGAGGACATAAGGGCCAACGCGACTTCCCGCCCGGTAAGCTGGCGCGATAGACGCGGCGACACCACCAACGCGCGCCGGACTCACGAGAAACGCGGTGTCCATACGCGCCTGTCGGTCGAGCATTTCGACCAAATGCGGATACAGCGATGAATTTGGCCCAGCAGCTTGCTCTGCGATCCACTTCGCACGCGCGTCACCGTGCAAATCGAGCGCCTGATCCATCAACTCGGACAACGTTTTCATCGCTTGCAGCGTCAGTTCCACGGCTCTACTTTCGTCATTGAAACGGGTGCGGTGCCACAGCGAAAGTGTAGCCATCCGAGCCAACAGACGGCATGCAATTTCAATTTGCGCCAAATGTCTGAGTTGCGCCGGAAATTACGTGTAGCTGGATGAAGCCTAATTTTCACGCGAGCACGGACTTGTCCCGGTCCACCAACCGCACTTCCGACGAGACACCCCTTATGAGCCGAACGCCCCTTTTACGCCTGTTCAACACATTACTCTGCATTGGCACCTTCGTCGGTTTCGTGCGATGCGTTGAAGCAGCAACCGTCGTGCGCCTTTCAGGAACCATGCGCGCAGACGGCGGTGTTGAACATACGATAGCCGCAACGCGTCCTCAAATTAGCGATTCCGCTCAGCGCGCGGTGTTCGTGTCTAAACGAGACGGGCCGGCCGGTCAATCACGCGAACTGTGGAGTGTGCCGCTCTCGGGCGGCGAGCCGACGCGCTTGAATCAACCGCTTGACTTTGCGCGGCCCGATATTCGTAGTTTCGCAATCACGCCTGATGGTCAAACGGTGCTCTACACAGCCTACGAGGCAAGCCAAGCTAATCGACTGCATCTATGGAGCGTGCCTATTGCGGGCGCGACGCCTAGCGCGCCAATCACGCAACTCTCAAATGCCGCGATGGTGGCAGGTGGCAGTGTGTCGGCATTCGTTATAAGCCCTGACAGCTCGCGCGTCGTATATCGCGCCAATATCGCCAGCGTGACGGTCAACGAACTCTTCAGTGTCGCGCTCGCGCCCAGTACCGTTGCGCCCACTTCAGTCACCCTTTCGGGCAGCATCGTGGCGGGCGGCGAGGTGGACAGCTCAACGACGCTGCCTGGCTTCACGTCTGACGCGATACAAATCTCGCCCGACGGGACGACGGTTTTGTTCATGGCCGATCGCGTCTCGCCGGGAACGCACGACTTGTGGAGCGTCCCCATCACCGGACCGACCGCGCCTGCGCCCGTCACCAACCTCTCGCAAATCCAAGTCCTCGGCGGCAATTTGACCGCATACGAAATGAGCGGCGATGGCCTTCGTGCGGTTTTTACAGCCGATCGCGCCACTGTCAATCTCATTGACTTATGGAGCGCACCGCTCGCACCCAGTCCGACCACGCCCGCGATTGCGCGCCTCTCCCCGGTTTTTTCTGGCGTCACCCAGCGCGTCGCCGGGTTTCACATCAGTCCCACCGCGCCGCACTCTGTCGTATTTCGTGGCGATGTCATAACCGGCGCTAATGACGAACTCTTTAGCGTACCCATCAACGGCAGCATTGCAGCCGCAAAGATTTCACAGGGCAGCATGGTCGGTGGCGGCGATGTGTACGACTTCCATCTCAGCCCCGATGGCGCACACGTGTTGTTTACGGCAGACGCGGAAGTGGACGGCCGATTCGAGCTGTGGAGCGTAGCGACGACCGGCGGTGCAATTTCTAAGGTTTCGGGCACGATGGTCAGCGGCGGTAGTGTGCAAGCGGCGGCAAATTTCGCTTTCAGCGCGAACGGTCAGCGCGCGGTTTTTATCGCCAATCGCGAAAACTCCGCTACACACGAACTTTGGTCTTCAGACCTGTCCGGCGGCGCACCGGTGCGGCTCTCGTCTTTGCTCGCACCCGAAGACGTGACGTGGTTTACCCTGCTCACAGGCGGGCGCATTCTTTACGCGACCACGCCGGGCTCCAACTATCAGCTCATCTTGACCTCGATGACCGGCGCTACATCGGCATTGATCGACTCAACAATTTCGACGACGGCCATTGCTACAGGGCTGAACGCCATCGCTTGGATCAGTCGCCACAACGACGCGACGGTCAACGAGCTATACGGCACCAGCTTTCTGACGCTCAGCGCAGGCCTTGACATTGATGGCGATGGCAACATTTTGCCTACTACCGATGGCCTCCTCTATGCACGCTGGTCCCAAGGCGTTCGAGGTGCGTCGCTCGTCGCCAACGCAACGGGGCCAATTGCGCTACGCACATCGGCCAACGCGGTCACAAACTACCTAAACCGATTGCAATCGAGTACTGGACCCGACGCGTCGATACGACGCATTACAGGCCACACACCCATCGGTAATGACGTAAAGCTTTCGCCTACGGCGCGCATCACGCCTGACGGCGCGCACGCCCTGCTCGTCGACGACCATGAAAACCCTGGGCAGGATCAAGTGTGGAGCTACAGCACCTCCACCGGCAGCGCTGTCAAAGTGTCCAACAACACGTCGAGCGACGCCATTACTGCGCTGGAAATTACTCCCGACGGCAGCCGCGTGGTTTATCTCCAAGGCACCAGCTTGTGGAGTGCGCCGGTGGCGACAGCGGGGGCGGCCGTGCTCATCTCCGCGCCTGTGCTGGATGTGGGTAGCTTCAAATTCAAAGGCAACAATCAAGTGCTGTTCGACGGACGCAACTCAGCCGCAACACCACGCAATCTTTGGTACGTCTCGATCACGGCGGCGCAAGCCCCCGTCGATGTGTCTGGAATGAGCGTTGGCAACGCTCGTGCCGTCGTGGAGTACGCGCTCTCCGCAGACGAAAGCTTTGTGGTCTACCGCGCGGACGCTGACACCCTCGGACAAAACGAGCTCTATCGCTACACGTTCTCACCCGCCGCACGCATGAAACTCTCAACGACGCTGCAGTCAAATGGCAACGTGACTTCGTTCGCGATCGGCACCGGCGCTACGGCGAGGGTCGCGTACCGTGCCGACTATGCAGTCGACGAGCGTTTCGAATTGCTCTCCGTGCCCGCCAACGGCGGCGCATCGATAGTGATCTCCGGCTCGCCGGTGACGGGTCGCACCGCCTACGCCGCGAACCTTGTGCCGACCAGTAATCGCGTCATCTTCCGCTCGAACCGGGATGACGTGAACAGGATTGAGCTCTTCAGCGCGCCCATCGACGCTGGCACTCCACCGAGCAAGATAGCGGCCATTCTCGCCGCCAACGGCGCGATTGACGGCGGGTTCGAGATCACCGCCACCGGAAGCCACGCCGTCTTTATCGCGGACAGAGACACCACCGGAAAAAAGGAGCTTTACGCGGTCAACTTGGCGAACCATGCGGTGACGAAACTCTCCGGCAGCACCGTCAGCGGCGGCAACACAACGAAGTTTGCACTGAATGCGAGCGGAACCTACGTCGTGTTTCGCGCAGATCGTGAGACCGATGAGACCTATGAACTGTGGAGCGCGGAGGTCGCCGCTGGCGGCGTGCCAGTGAAAGTATCCGGCCCGATGGCGTCGGGCGGTAACGTGTTGTCGGACTTCAGTATTGACAGCAGCACTCCCGCCTTACGCGTCTACTTCCGTGCCGACGCACTGACTGTTGGGCAAATTGAACTCTGGTCCGCGCCGATCACCGGCGGCACGCCACTGCGCCTGTCCGGGAGCATGGTCGCAAACAGCAACGTTTCATACTTTGTGCGAAATGACCTTCCGTCGATCACCCTCTTCCGCGCGGATCGCGAGTCTCCCGACGTGCATGAACTTTGGCGTGCGCAAGCGGGTGTCGGTGATTTGGCGCTCGACATTGACGGCGACGACGTCATTGACGCCGCCACCGATGGTGTGTTGTTGACACGGTGGCTGCTAGGTTATCGCGGCGCTGCGCTAATTGATCAAGCGGTTTCGGCGTCTCCGAACACCCAACGCACGAGTGCAACAGACATTGAACGCTACCTCCGTTTGGTCACGCGGATGTCGTCGCCATGACTGCAACTAACAGCTTTTTGGCTCTAACGACCGTTTAGCAGTCGCTGCATGGGCTTTTTGTAGATTATCGACTTATGGAAAAAATTCCACAAAACCACCGTGCAACGGTCGTTGAACGCAAAAAGCTGATGCTCGGGGGAAATCGTTGCAGTTCGCCCACATCACGGCGCGCGCGATGATCTAAATACGTCCTTACCTTAGTCGATCCCATAGATTCGGGCATTCGCGAAGGGGTCGCGCCTCGACCACAGGAACTTCTACACCGGAAATCAGCGAAATGCAGTCTGTTTCGCCACCGATTTGACGCTCCACTCAACCCACCTGTAAGGCAAACCCAGCATGAACAAAATCATCCTTCGCTCACTCGCACTCGGCATCGCAACGGCGCTCGCAGTCGGCAGCGCCGTTGCCGCGACCAAAAGCAGCAGCAGTTCTAGCCGTTCCAGTAGTTCGAGCGCCTCAAGCAGCAGCAAAACCTACAGCAGTTCCGGGCGGCAAACGAGCAAATCCACGAAGAGCGGCAACGTCACACGACACACCAGCACGACAGGTCGCTCACTAGGAAAGTCCACAACCAGCGGCAACACGACGCGTCACGTCAACGCCTCCGGAAAAGCGGTGGGCAAGTCGGTGCGCTCCGGCAACACCACGAAAACCTACAACGCGTCCGGCAAGTTGGTCGGCAAGTCCACTACCAGCGGCAATACGACGACACACCGGGACACATCAGGACGAAAAGTGGGGACTACCAAACGAAGCTAAAACTTCGGCGCCGACGAGATTTAGCTGGAAGCAACCTTCGCGTCGTAAAGTACTTTACCGACGCTGTCTTGATAGCTCACGCTGAGCGTTTTGCTGCGCGCGTCGTAGCGCAGTAAACCGAAATTAAAATCGTCTCCAAACACAAAGTGTGAGCCTTTGCTGTGGCGCTCGCGAGCGTTGGGAGTTTTGTCGAACGTGCGAAACGTTGCTAGCGGCCCGGCCATAAATTCATGAATGCCGGTGCGTTTGTTGCTCCAGTCGCGCGCGAAGTGATAGTCGGCGGAAATCATCACGACGTTGTCGATGGCTTCGCGTTTGATGAAAGCGACGATTTCGTCGCGCTCGGTTTTGTAGTTGCCCCACGCATCTTGACTGCTGCCATGAAACGGCACTGACGTCGCGACAACCTTGAACGCCGCTTTAGAGCGCTTTAGCGCATTCAGAAACCATTGCTTTTGCACCGGGCCGAGCATCGTTTTCTCCGGGCCATCGGTCAACGCCTGCACGCTACGAAAACGCCTTGTATCGAGGATGATTAAGTCCACCGCTGGCGAGAGCGAGAACGCGCGGTACAGGCCGACCGGCTCCACGCTCGTGCACGGCCAATACTCGCGGTACACCTGCTCCGCCTCCGGCAAAAACGCGAGGCCACCGTGCGCGTCGTTTTGGATCTCGTGGTCGTCCCACGTCGCGAAGCTTGCGCATTGCGACAAAAAATTCTGCATCGGTTTGTCGGCGCGAATCGCAGCGTGTTTGCGCCGATAGTGCGGCACCGTCGGCGAAAAATCGCGCTTTGGAATATCGGCATAGACCGTGTCGCCGAGAAACATAAAAAAGTCTGGCTTCGCGGCAGCCATGGTGTCGAAGATACGAAACGGTTTGTACTTTTCCTCAGTGTCTCCGGAGAAGGCGAGCGTGAACGATTGCCCGGCGGTTCGCACGGCGTTAAAGCGGCAGAGCTCGCTGACGGCCGTTTCGCCCGCAAACACGCGATAGAAAATCGTAGCGCCCACAGGTAAACCTGTGAGTGCGACGGAACCCGTGAAATCACTGCGCTTTTCCAACGAAACTTCAGCGCTACGCTTGCGCAGCGAATCCGGCGCGTCGCCCCAGCGCACGTGTAGTCGCGCAGCTTCGTTTGCGGACACCCAAATCAACGCCTTGTCAGCATGCACCTCGAATGCAGCCGGCGCGAAAGCCAGCACGCCCGATTTTCCGAACGAAAACGCGTCGACGTGTTTGGTGTTCGCTAACAGCGGCGCGACAGCTATCGCCCCGGCGGCGTGAAGTGCGCGGCGTCGCGCTGGTTGCTCGGGATAGCCATCGTCGGCTGCGTCTCGGTTTGCTTCGGGAGGCTTGTCTGACATGGGAAATGACAAAATTGATGAATGTTGAAAATTTCAGGCTCTCTCCGGTCGTCCCGCAGCCCGCGCGCTGCCATTATCAATGACGTAGCGC
>DAINAJ010000083.1:0-14045 GCA_036733505.1 Casimicrobium sp. | reverse complement strand
GAGCCGGGACGCAACCGCCGAGGCGTGGACGCTCGCCGCCGTAAAGGCTATGGGATTCGCTCCCGCGCGATGGATTGGCGATTACTTCCGGCACACAGGCAAAGCACCGCATCCGCTCCCTGAAACCCTTGTAGAGCGCGGCTTGCTGCTGCGCGCACGTGTGGAAGGTTTACCTTGGCCCGTCTACGTGCACCCCGATCACACGACCACGCTAGGGCGCGCGCAACAAAACAAGCTGAGGGCGACCTACAGCACGCTGCTCTCTCCGTTTGACCCATTGGTTTGGGACCGCGAGCGAGCGTTGCGCTTATGGAATTTCGACTATCGCATCGAGTGCTACACGCCGGAAGCGAAACGCAAATACGGCTATTTCACGTTGCCCATTTTGATTCGAGGCACACTGGTGGGGCGATTGGACGCCAAAGCGCATCGCGCCGACGGTGTTTTTGAGGTGCGCGCATTGCACCTCGAACCGAACGTCAAAGCGGACGAGGCGCTTGCGGCCGAAATCGCAGAGGCGCTCGTGCGCTGCGCTGCTTGGCACAACACGCCCAAAGTCACGATCAACCGCACCTTTCCGACCACTTTGGCTAGACGCCTTCGCGAAGCTGTGAAAGTCCAAACGAGCGCGGTGTTGTAACGAGGCGACAGCTTTGCGCTGTTCTTCCGGCCTGAGCGCCAAGAATTTTTCGCGGATAACTCTGTGGAAAACTGCCGTAAAAGCTGTGAGAAGCTGTGGGCAATTTACGCCGTTTTGGCGAGAAGCCCCGAGCGGCGCGCCCTCCCGCTGCGTTTCACAAAAATCAAGCCGTTCCCGACTGCAACAACCACAAGATGTAGGGGTTAATAAGTTACTTGACCACTAGATATTGTTGGTCGTATCCTTCGCCTGTTCCATCGCTTTACATGCTTTACACGCGCTGCATTCTCGTATTTGGGGTTGCTGCCCTAGCATCTCGGACCCGAGATTGGGCGCGATTCCAGTCGACATGCAACGCCTCGATGAGGGTGAGTGGCCCGCAAGCCTAACGGCGGCGGGCACGAGAGATTGAAAATAAAACGGGGCGGGCACGGAGGCCCACGCTATTGACCGGAGAACAGCGTCAGCACACCGAAGGTGTTGACTGAGCGAACCGCCGGCAGGCAGCCCACGCCAATATGACACTGAGATTTTTGGAGACGCACACATGCTCGAACCCACACCCGCCCAGACCGGTGGCCCTACTATGAACGTTAACCCCGCCGTGATGGGACTGGTTTCTGGCAATTCATCTGCCACGCCTGACTCGGGTCGAGCCTCGCTTTATAAAGTCATTCGCCGCAACGGCTCTGTTGTTGCGTTTGAGCCGTCCAAAATCACGGTAGCCATGACCAAGGCCTACCTTGCCGCTCATGGCAGCCAGAGCGCCGCCTCAGCCCGCGCGCGTGAAATCACGCAACAGATGACTGAAGCCGTGATGCGTGCGCTGATGCGCGTGAAGCCAGAAGGCGGCGCGATTCACATCGAAGAAATTCAGGATCAGGTTGAGCTCGCGTTGATGCGCTCCGGCGAGCATGAAGTAGCCCGCGCCTACGTGCTCTATCGTGAGCGTCGCATGCAAGAGCGTGCGCTACAAGCGAAATCAAAAGAAGCCGATCAAGAGCCGATTCTTCACGTCGTCGAAGACGGCGTGCGCCGCCCGCTCGATTTGCTGCGCCTGCGCGAGTTGATCAAGTTTTCATGCGAAGGCTTGCACGGCGCCGCCGACGCTGACCTGATTCTTAAGTCCACGCTTAAAGATTTGTACGACGGTGTTTCGGCCAAAGAAGTGCGCAAATGCGCGATTCTCGCGGCACGCCAGTACAT
The DNA here is from genome assembly GCA_036733505.1 of Casimicrobium sp. Classification (GTDB taxonomy): domain Bacteria; phylum Pseudomonadota; class Gammaproteobacteria; order Burkholderiales; family Casimicrobiaceae; genus Casimicrobium. The sequence continues at coordinate 12,199 of DAINAJ010000083.1, read as the reverse complement.
CGAGAAAGACCCCGCCTACAGTTTCGTAACGGCGCGCCTGCTGCTCGACTCCATTCGCTTCGAAATCCTCGGCGAAGAAGCCTCGCAGGCCGACATGGCCACGAAATATGGCGAGTACTTTCCAAAATTCATCAAGCATGGCATCTCCATTGGCCTGTTGAACCCCGAGCTCGCCAGCTACGACCTCGTGAAGCTCGGTGCAGCACTCGACCATACGCGTGACTTCAACTTTGGCTTCCTCGGCCTGCAAACGCTGTACGACCGTTATTTCTTGATTGACCGTACGGGAGCCAACGGGGCCGACCGTCGCTTCGAATTGCCACAAGCGTTCTTCATGCGCGTGGCAATGGGACTTGCGCTCAACGAAGCCGACCGCGAAGCGCGAGCCATCGAGTTCTACCAACTCTTGTCGAGCTTTGACTTCATGTCGAGCACGCCTACGCTGTTTAACTCGGCCACGCACCGCTCACAACTCTCGTCCTGCTACCTCACAACGGTAGCCGACGATTTGGACGGCATCTACGAAGCCATCAAAGAAAACGCCCTGCTCTCGAAATTTGCCGGTGGTTTGGGCAACGACTGGACGCCTGTGCGTGCGATGGGCTCACACATCAAGGGCACCAACGGCGAGTCGCAAGGCGTTGTACCGTTCCTCAAAGTAGTGAACGACACGGCCGTTGCCGTGAACCAGGGTGGCAAGCGCAAAGGCGCGGTCTGCACATATCTCGAGTCGTGGCACCTTGATGTTGAAGAGTTCCTCGAACTGCGTAAGAACACGGGTGATGATCGCCGTCGTACGCACGACATGAACACAGCCAATTGGCTGCCGGACTTGTTCATGAAACGCGTCATGGAAAACGGCCCTTGGACGTTGTTCTCGCCGTCTGACACACCTGATCTGCACGACCTGTTTGGTCGCGCCTTCGAAGCGCGCTATACCGAATACGAAGCCAAGGCAGCGCGCGGCGAAATAAAAGTCTTCAAAACGCTGCAAGCCACCACCCTGTGGCGCAAGATGCTCACGATGCTCTTTGAGACGGGCCATCCGTGGATCACGTTCAAAGACCCGTGCAACATTCGCTCACCGCAGCAGCACGTTGGCGTGGTTCATTCATCGAATCTCTGCACCGAGATCACGCTCAACACCAGCGACACCGAAATCGCGGTATGTAATCTCGGCTCGGTCAACCTCGTCAATCACATGATTGATGACGGCAAAGGCGGCTACATTCTCGACCAAGTCAAGCTGCAAAAAACCATACGCACCGCGATGCGCATGCTCGACAACGTGATCGACATTAACTACTACGCCGTGAAAAAAGCGCGTACGTCGAACTTGAAGCATCGCCCCGTGGGCCTTGGCATCATGGGCTTCCAAGACGCCTTGCACATGATGCGTACGCCCTACGCCTCAGAAGCGGCAATGGAGTTCGCGGATCGCTCGATGGAAGCGGTTTGTTACTACGCGTATTGGGCCTCGACGGAGCTTGCAGAAGAGCGCGGTCGTTACAGTTCGTACAAAGGGTCACTGTGGGATCGCGGCATCATGCCGCATGAATCTGTGCGACTGCTCGCCGAAGAGCGCGGCGGTTACCTTGAAGTCGACCAATCGGTCAGCATGGATTGGTCGTTGTTGAAAGATCGCATCAAAGCGCACGGCATGCGCAATTCAAACTGCGTCGCGATTGCGCCTACCGCGACGATCTCCAACATCATCGGCGTGTCGGCTTGCATCGAACCGAACTACGAAAACTTGTTCGTCAAGTCGAACCTCTCGGGCGAGTTCACGGTCATCAACGAACACCTCGTGGTCGATCTCAAAGCGCGTGGCTTGTGGGATGACGTGATGATTTCTGACCTCAAGTATTTCGACGGTGCACTGGCGAAGATCGACCGCATTCCCGCCGACCTGAAAGCCAACTACGCCACCGCATTCGAGATGGATCCTGCGTGGCTCGTTGAAGCTGCATCGCGCCGCCAGAAGTGGATTGACCAAGCGCAGTCGCTCAACATTTACATGGCCGGCGCGTCGGGCAAAAAGCTCGACGAACTCTACAAGCTCGCATGGAAACGTGGCCTCAAAACCACTTACTACTTGCGCACCATGGGCGCTACGAGCGCCGAGAAATCCACCGGCAAAGGCGGCGAACTCAACGCCGTTTCCAGCGGCGGCACATCGCACCCGGTAGGCGCGAGCGCGTCTCCACTCACGACACCCGCAGCTGTCGCGCCAGTGAATCCTGCGGTCGCCGCCATGGCAGCAGGCGGAGCGGTCGCAACGAGCGACGCCGATTTGCCGGCAACTGACATGAAGTTTTGTTCGATTGACAATCCCGACTGTGAGGCTTGCCAATGAGTATTCCGTTTGCATTCGGTATTGCGGTGCAGGCTAACCAGCGCGTAGCGCTGGTTAAGGTGCGCAGCGCCGGCCGAAACCACAATCCCGACTGTGAAGCTTGCCAGTAGCAGCACACGTATTCAGAAAATTCGCATCCACCAATCGGGCAATAATGCGCGTTATGGGGGGCTTCAGCAACCGCTGATGCTCGCTCACACACCACTACATGGAGACTCAAAATGGGTTTGTTTAGTTTTATCAAGGACGCCGGCGAAAAATTGTTCGGCCACAAAGACGCTGAAGCCGTAGCCGCAGCAGCCGCTGCTGATGACGAAGCCGCCAAGGCCAAACTCGAAGCAACCAACCGCGCGGCGGGTGATGCGATCCAAACGTACATCGAAGCGCAAGGCCTGACCATTACGGGTTTGGTCGTAACGTACGATGCTGCGTCTTCATCGGTCAGCCTATTCGGCGTGGCGGAAGATCAGGCCACCAAAGAGAAGGCACTGCTGTGCGCCGGCAACGTCGCAGGCGTGGATAACGTCAACGACAACATGTCGGTCGACCTGTCGGAGCCAGAAGCGCAGTACCACGACGTAGTCTCCGGCGACAACCTGTCGAAGATCGCCAAGGCTTACTACGGTGACCCGAATAAATACCCGGTCATCTTCGAAGCCAACAAACCAATGTTGTCGCATCCCGACAAGATCTACCCAGGTCAAAAGCTGCGCATTCCGCCGCTCTAACCTGTACGTGTAAGCCGCAACCTCTCCGCGTTTGTTGGAGAGGGTTGCGGTGAGGGTTTCGTGAAGTCCGTGTCGATCCATATTGACCGAACCACACAAAGCCCTGACCGCAGCGATGTCGCTTCGTCACTTGCGCTAGTTTGGGCGAGTGGTCTTCTGAGCGAAGGAAGAGCGACATAGGCTGTGAGTGCAGGAACGTTCTCGATTCGCGCGAGGCGTGGCCTGCGATTTTGCACATACGATTGCCCATTTTTGGGCCGAGTGTGTGTACCTTAAGGAAGGGAGGTGATCTGTGGCAACAAAAGAACACAAGTGGGAGTTCTACCAAGATAAGGCTGGCAAATTTCGCTGGCGCCGTATTGCGTCGAATGGCAATGTGATTGGAGCGTCGTCGCAAGGCTACGTAACCCAAAAAGATTGCAAAAACAACGCAGTGCTTAACGGCTACACCGGCGCTTGAGCTAAACCCTCAAGCAGATAACGCCCCACGGGTACCCACCCGCGCGAGTCTCTCCGCCGGAGCACTTTTTCGCAAGAAGAAGACGCCTCCGGCGGTTTTTCAGAGCGCCTCGTCTGCGTCGCGCAGATCGTTCTGAAAAACCTAACGAGCATCACCCACTCCGCTAGAAGCCACCGCTTTGCAAGATCAACGAGACATCAACGAACTGCGCACGCCAAACCCCCGTTTGAGCAACGCCCGGCATATGGGCGACTATCAAATGTGGCTTCAGTTTGCGGACGGTCGTGCTGGCATCGTTGACCTCTCGGATGACCTTTGGGGTGACGATCTCGAACCACTGCGCGACCCCGGCACCTTCGCCGAGCTCGCGCTGGATGAATCACTGGCAACACTCTCATGGGAACGCGGCGGCATCGATATTTCGCCGTCGTACTTGTATTCGAAACTGGAATCGGTTCAATAGCGCCCGCGCGCTGTTAGCCAAGTAAACACACCGGCGGCCCGCGCTATTTCGCAGCAGGCTCCCAAGACTAAAAGCATAGAGGTAATGTAAATGCTCAATTTTGACGACGACGTTGTAACGCCAACCCCTGCTCCCGCTGCTCCATCTGCGCCTGCCGCTGCGAGCACAACCGCCGCGGCCGCGCCGGGCATGCCTGCGCCATCGCCCACCTCAGAGCAAGTCTCGGGCTATCGCGCCCAAATGAACGAACAACCGCAATCCATCGCCACCGCAGCGCCCGCCGCTGAAGCCCGCGCCGGCCGCGTCCGCGCCGAAGACAAGCGCGTCATCAACGGCGGTGCCGACGTCAACCAGCTCGTCCCGTTCAAGTACACCTGGGCGTGGGACAAATACATCGCCGGTTGCGCCAACCACTGGATGCCGCAAGAGATCAACATGCAGCGCGACATCGAGCTGTGGAAGCGCCCGGACGGCCTCACCGACGACGAGCGCCTGATCGTCAAACGTAACCTCGGCTTCTTTACCACCGCCGACAGCCTCGCCGCGAACAACATCGTGCTTGGCACGTATCGCCACATCACCGCGCCCGAGTGCCGCCAGTACCTTCTTCGCCAGGCGTTTGAAGAAGCGATCCACACGCACGCCTACCAATACATCGTGCAATCGCTCGGCCTCGACGAAGGCGAAATTTTCAACGCGTACCACGAGATTCAAAGCATTCGCGACAAGGATGAATTCCTCATCCCGTTCATCGATGTCCTCACCAATCCGCAGTTCAAAACCGGCACCTTCGAAACCGATCAAGCACTCTTGAAGAGCCTCATCGTTTTCGCCTGCATCATGGAAGGCATCTTCTTCTACGTCGGCTTCGTGCAGATTCTCTCGCTCGGTCGCCAAAACAAAATGACCGGCGCCGCGGAGCAATACCAATACATCCTGCGCGATGAATCGATGCACTGCAACTTCGGCATCGACCTCATCAACACCATCAAGCTCGAAAACCCACACCTCTGGACCGAAGCGTTCAAAGAAGAGATCGGCGCTCTCATCAAGCGCGGCGTAGAACTCGAATACGCCTACGCCGAAGACACCATGCCACGCGGCGTGCTCGGCCTCAACGCCACGCAATTCAAAGAGTACCTACGTTTCATCGCCAACCGTCGCTGCCAACAAATCGGCCTCGACCAACTGTTCGACAAAGCCGAAAACCCATTCCCATGGATGTCGGAAGTGATGGATCTTAAGAAAGAGAAAAATTTCTTTGAGACTCGGGTTACTGAGTATCAGACCGGTGGGGCTTTGAGCTGGGAGTAGATTTCTTTGCGCGTCTTTATAAGTCACCGTGAGCTTGATGCTGAGCTCGCGAAGGCACTGATTGACGTATTGCAAATTGGCCTTCTGATCGATTCAGACCAAATAGTTTGTTCGTCGGTCGCCGGACACAAACTCAAGTTTGGACGTACGATCGAACAGCAGATCAGGGAAGAAATCGCTAGTAAGCCAGTGCTGTTCGCACTGCTCACGCAACGTGCTCTGCAATCATCGTGGGTAACGTTCGAGCTCGGTGCTGCTTGGGGCATGGATGTACTTACCATTGCGCTACTGGGGCCGGGCGTTAAGTATGGCGAACTACCGGCGGCGCTGGGGCAATATCCCTGCATCAGCGCCGAGCAGTCTCACTCCGACGTTCGCGCATCCGTGATGCAGGCACTTGAGCAAGTCCGTGAACGCGCGAGCGACTCGCGTTCGGTGAACGCAGCGAAGCTCTCCAGTGCCGTTGACGATTTTGTTAACGCATTCACGACCGTTCAAACACTTGCGGAAGCATTGCCGGAAGCGAGCGTTAGCCAGTCTGCCGATATTCCAGACGGTTACGCCTTGATAAAGACACCCTATGGGAGCCCATTACTGGAATCCACCGGAACCCTTCCACACTACGTATGCACGGTTTGCTGGACAGATCATCGCAGGAAAAGCATTCTCATCGAAAACGGACCGAATCCGACCACTGCGAGGTGTCCTAGCTGCAAAACAGTATTTCGCTTCCGCTCGGACCCTCCGCTGCCGCGAGTGAGAAGCGCCAGCCCGTTTACTCGAGATTGGTGACAACGCGAACGGTGCGCTCTGCAGCGACGTAGGGTGGTTACGCAAAGCGTCATCCGCCACTTCTTGCACCCATACCAAGTAATCATCGCCACGCCATGCCGTCGCCCATGACCGGTGCATGACGCTTCGCGTATGCACCCTACTGCTGGCCGAGACCGGTGGATGACGCTTCGCGTATCCGCCCTACGATAATTGTGCATGCCCAACTATCTTCGCAATTGGGTGCCGGGTGGCACTTATTTCTTCACGGTGACACTGCGTGATCGGCGCTCCCGCTTGTTAACGCAATACGTGGATTCGTTGCGTGACGCGGTTCGCACAACGCGCGAAAAATACCCGCGCGCACCCGGACAAGTCTTGCAATATCACATTCCGCGTGAGTGTGGTCAGCGTCGATTTAGGCAGTAGGAGGTCATCAAACGCAGACTTAGTTGTACTTAATGCGTAGTCCAGCCGTGACCGAATTGACTCGCTTGCCGCTGCCAAGCGCATCAAAACCGATTTCACGTTCGATAAATAATGCGGGCTGGAATGGGTCGCCTTTGCTAGCGAGTTTGAAGTGAATGCCGAACGTAGCGTAACGTTCTGACTGATTCACGCCGGTAGCTCTCAACCTAAACAGTTTTCCCGTCGCGTCCAGTGACAACCGCTCACTGAGGAACGTTGGTGCGTAAGATGCGTCGAATCCCGCATAGACAAGTGAAGTGTTTCCGTTGCCCTCCCAAGTTCTTGCTACACCAAAATAGGGGTCGCAAGAAAACGTCACGCCAAGGCACGTCGGCACACCTACGCTGTTGTGCAGGCGCATGTCACGTACATTGGTACCTGTTACACCGTCTCGCGCAACGCTGATTTGCGCGGTACTGGTGATGCCCACCCCGAATTTCTTTCGGTCAAGCACATCAGCCACTACTCCCAGGCCAACTTTGCGCATGTCATCAGCGTCGGAACCAGTCCCACGCCGCAACCATGACGCAACCACAAAGGGTTGCGCGACATCTGAGAAAGGCGTGTCAACCAGCCAGAGTAACGCCGCCTTGATGTTGGGAGAGTTTTTCCCGTCAGTACGATCCCATGAAATCATCGCTGCTTCTTTTGAGAAAGCATTTGCGCTAGCAGAGCTACGGAGATACAAGGACGACGAGGTTGGCACCTTGGCTTTGTCGGCAGTTGACGGGTCGGTTCGCTTCGTTACCTCGTCATAACACTTGAGTCGATCATCGCGTACTGTCATGCGCTGACACTCTTCTATCGACTTGGTGGCTTCTGCAGGTGGCGTTTGGGCGATGGAGCTACTTATGATCACGCAGCTCCATAGGAAACCAACATATTTCCAACTCATGTTGGCTCTCCCATCGGGACGGCAATAGATGCCTTACTTGCAGTTTCAAGGATTACGTCACGAATTGTCACCAATTGATTTACTTTGGCCGCACCCACTTTCCCCGCGTGCACATTGAGAGACTTAGCAACGGCGGACAGTGCTTTCGCAAGGCCGGCTCGGGCACCGCCGCTAGGCAGACCGATGTCTTCGAGGTTCGTTGCGGCACTGACATCGTCTTCATATACGAACGCGTGATTGTTCACCTGAATGATTTTTTGACTGGCTCGATCTTGTAGAACAACAAGAATCTTGAACTTGAACTCCCAGTAGGGTGTGATGTCGATAGCCATTTTGACCTTTCAGATGTTATTGATAAAACCAACAGGCCTGCCCATTTGACTAGGCGCGTTGGTGATGTTTCGCGGCGTGTACCGCAACGAATAGCTAGTCGCGCTGCGCCGCACGATCCAGTCATGCCAATCAAGTACATCCGGCATGCGTGTATCTGAATCCCAAAGCCGAGCAGCCTCATCGCAAAACTCAAGCAGATGCGGCAAGCCGTTGTGTTGATAGCGATTCCAGTGGCTCGCGAGATCATCGTCGAGCAGATTTCCAATGGAAAACTGTGAACTCATACCATGCGATATCGGGCTCCAACGACCACTCGCTTCCAGCACCAGCACGCTGATAATCTGGGCCATGGAATCTGCGCTGACCAGTGACTGGGTTCCAACGTCTCGTGCATAGACAATTTCAGGTGAACTGCGAATCCAACTTCGATGTAAGAGATCGATGTGAATCGAGATCAACTTGCAGTAGGTTTGCTGCAAGATAGTCGCGGCAACGAAAAACCTTGTCCGCTGATCGTCATCCATCGAAACAACCTTCACACCGTCGCCTGCGCGCCCAGCAACCTCAAGTGGATGGAACTGAATTTTCTTCACGCCGCGATCAATCGCCCAAAGGACAACGTCTTCGATGTCAGTCCAATTTGTAGCGCTCACAGAGCAGAACAGTGAGACCGGCATTTTTGCGGTCAACGCATCCTCTATGCCTCGTTCAAGCATCCGGAACGCTCCCGCGCGCCCCCGAACACGATCATGCTCGTCTGCTAACCCGTCAGCACTGAACGCAAGCTGATCTATCAGTGGCCGACACTCGTCAAAACGCTTCGTTCGCGTGAAATATCCGTTTGACACGACGGACGTTTGCATTTTGAGCTGCTTGCATCGAAGCAACGCCTCCGTTAAACCGGGGTAGAGAAAGGGCTCGCCGCCAGAGAAACTTGCGACGCGATACCCCTGTCTATTAGCTTGTTCTATTGCGTCAACCAAGAGCGCTGTACGGATCGACTCGGTTTCCTTCGGACCAGAAGACGAGTAGCAATGCACACATGCCAGATTGCAACGGCGTGAGGGATGCAAGTGAACAATGGGTGTTTGAGTAGGTCCCACAATCGCGGCTCGAAGTTCGTAAACTACTTGAGCTCGATATGCACACGGAAGTGATCCGGCGCGAGAATCCCTCGCGGAAATATCTTGATGCCACCGATCCTTGGCCCGTTGATTAGTTCGACGATGCGTGCGATGTCTTTTGGAAGCAACTGCGTACGCAACGTAGCGCCATCGGGCGCAATGATTCCATTAGCCATCACATCCGTAATTTCAAAACCGTCAGCGTGTATCTTTGCCGCGATACCTGCGAGATCATTCGCCAGTGTCGGGCTGATGTTTGCATCTGCAAGTCTCTTAGCAATGCTGAATTCAACCGTCTTGATTAGCTTCGCATCCATACAAAAATTCCTTCCATTCGAATCTTGAGTACGTATAGGGCGGGACATGACAATGTGCGAATGCTAGGTTTATGGATTCGTGATCGGTACTACGCGATTAGGTAGGAGAGAGACAATCGCGGCGTAAATGAGGTCAGACACCATTTACCCCAAGCGTCGACTAAATGTGACGTCCCAGCCGAATCTCCCAAACACACCTTTTCCCATCTAGCGACCAGCGGGCGGTCGTTTGAGGCACCATTTCCTCATTGTCGACTTTACATAAAATCTGCATGTAATGTCCGCACAGCAGTCGCTCGGCGCGAAAAGCCATAGCGATCCGTGCGGTACTGTGGCAGCGCGGGGGATTTGTCTTTCCGCAAGTGTGCTTGTCGCTCCGACGAAACTGATTTCGTCCATAACCAAGACCTCTGCACAACGTAACCGGCGTGCGCCAGGCTAGGTAAAAAATTTCTGAAGACACCAAAACGGACTTACGTGCGTGAGGGTTCTTCGGGACTTTTTTAGCGACGCAACACTGGCTCGCAGACGTTGTGCCGAGGTCTTTAACAGCGACGCGACGCCAACGCATACCGGCCGCGGATTAGACTTTCGGCACTCACAGCGCTCGTCCTATGTACGCATTCGTCGATACGCACGCACATCGAGACGCCACCCCTTGGTATCGCCAGGCGGCCTATGAGCCCGTGGGCCGCGCCGAGCGAGTTCGAATCGACTCGGTGCATCCGGTCACGCACATGACGCTAGAGACGTTGCTTGAGGCGATTTTGCGCACTGCGCGCCCGCGCAGCGAGATTCTCGTCGTGTGTCATGGTCTCAACATTGGCCTTGCGTTGCCGCTCTCACGCCGCGTGCGCACGAAGATGCGATGGGACTGGATCGGTTCACTCGCGAGCGACCGCTCAGAGGGCATTTCGTATGCCGTGCCCGACGTCGATGTGGCACGCATGATGGGGTGTAACGCGACGGATATCGCGTTGGTACGTGCGCTGATGAATCGCGTGCGGGCACTGGGTCTGCGTGGCGTGCACTTTCGCGCGTGTAACGTCGGGGCACAGGCTAGTTATCTCGCGAACGCGAAAAGCTTTTTCGGGGCGCAACGCGTGTCAGGCCCTCGGCTGCGCGACACCTACGGACACTTTGGCTTCAGCCAGCCACCACCAAACTTCGACGCATGGGTGCGCGCGCATGCGCCCACCCATAGCCGCAATCGATGGAAAACGGGCAAAAGCCCGAATCGCATGGCCTTTGACGTGACGCGTGCCGGAGCGCAAGATCACAGCTACGAGTTAACCGTTGTCCCGGAAAGCGCCACGGCGCTCGCGACGTGGAGCCAAAGCGCACTTGGCCGCGTGATCACAGGACGCAGAATCCTCTACCACGGTCTCTACTTCACCGACGCCCCGTCAGGGACCAAGAGCGTGGCATTCGTCGGCGGACTCACGTTCGCGAGGAATATCGAATTGATGACATGAGGCCCGGCGGAAAGCGAGCTAGGGTGGATACGCGAAGCGTTATGCGCCATTCGTTGCACCGACAGCGTGTCAGCCATCAGTAGGACAAACTAAGCCAACGCCAGCAGCGAAAATCCGACAGGACGCGTTGGTGCGCCTGGACGCGTTACACATTGGCGAACGCGCATCAGTTGGATGCGGGCGCGCGCGTCGAGTGAATGCCCTGGTCTCGCGCGATTGAATTGGTCATTGCGTTTCAGCTTCTACGTCTGTCTGCCGGCCACTTCAGCCGAGGGTTAATCTACGTTGATGATTGCCTTTTTGAAACCGAAACGACTGCCCGTTGGCCGCTAGCAGCCAACAATTGCTTCACCGATGAAGCGCGACGGACGCAACTAACTTCTATCGTCAAAGCAACGCAGCGATCCGTCGTTCGATCTCTGTGGCGGGCAGCGTGCCCGCAGCGGCGCCTTGTGTGAGCGCTGTGCCTCGCAAACCGAGGAGGTAGCGCAGGACGAGGAGCCCGTCGCTGGTCGGCGCGACGATGTTGTCGCCATCGACGTCGAACGCCGGGTGGTTGGATGTGAGGTATTGCGCGATCGTCGTCGCATTGCGCGTTGCGGACGCGTCGACCACGCCGTCGATGAGCGATGTCCCGTTGAGCCCAAACATGTGACGCATCAGAAGCATGCCGTCGGTTGCGGCCGATGCGGCGGCGCCAACTGTGCTGCCGTCGATGTTTAGCGGCGTGGCTGCGCGCGGCAGTATCGTTTCGCTTAGGAACACCCACGACGTGCGACCGGGACCTTCGGTAACCACCGCCCGAACGGTGAGCGCCCGCGTCTCGCCCGGCGGCGGCGTGAAGGTGAACACCTGAGATTGCGACTTCGACGTGCTGTTCGTATGCGTGATCGACGCCTGCGTGCATGACGCTGGTTTCTGGTAGCCCGATGGATAGGCCCAAACGCCCTGGAACGACGCGTCGGAGGCCTGCACCCACATGAGTATCCCCCGATACGTCTTCGAGGGCGTAGCGACGTTTTGCAGCATTACCGTAAGCGGTGCGCCCGGCACATAAGTCGAAGGCAACGCAAGCGACCAGCCGTTGGGGCTCGGCAACACGCTGTTGCCCTCGACACTCCCCATAGTCGCCGCGTTCACCGAACACACGGGTGACCCCGATGAGTTCGCCGACGCGGGCGCGCTCAGCAAGCTGGTGCTTGCCACCGCCGCGAAAAGAACGCCTCGTTGCAGCCGCCACAGCCACGCAAAAAACGTATCTAGAAGTTGTCGAATGCGCGTCATGCAGCTCCTTGGTGCGGGGTGCCACTCAGATACTCTTGAAGCGCAAAGTGTAGCCACGTTAAACCGCTCCGAGAAGCACGTGCTGGCAGGTAACAACTGCCGGAAAACCGCACGCGCTACTGCGCGTAATTCGTCCCACAGTGCGCATTTAGATACGCGCGGATGAGCGGCCAGGTGTTGCGTGGCGGGCTGCCGGTGATGGCGCCGTTGG
>DAINAJ010000082.1:9216-14217 GCA_036733505.1 Casimicrobium sp. | reverse complement strand
CTCGATCTTGCCGCCACGCAGCACCGCTGCCGCGTTGTAGAGCCCGGTTTCATCGCGCCAAGGCAGGCCCACGATTGCGGCAAGGCCGGGCGGCAGGTTCGCCGCCAACGTTTCAACTTCGGTTTTGCAAGCCGCAATAAACGAAGGTCGCAGCAACAAATCCTCAGGCTGATACGAGCAAATTGAGAGTTCAGGGGTAAGCAGTAAATCAGCATTCACGGCAGCGGCAGAGCGCGCCGCATCGAGAATTTTCGCGGCGTTGCCTTTAAGGTCGCCGACGGTGAGATTGAGTTGGGCAATGACAGCTTTCATGGCGCAATTGTAGGGCGCGAGCGTCACCACGCAGGCTCAGTGGCCGATGATCGCTTCGCATCTGTGTGGCGACGTGAAATCGAGAAAAGCCATTACGTCCGCACCAAGCTCGACTGAGGCGAACAGAAGTGCGCGACGCTTACGGCACAATGCCAGCATGCAAATTGAAGTAGTTGATTCGCTCGCGAACATTTCCCCCGAGGCATGGGATGGGTTGGTAGCCACCTCCGGCGGTAATGTGTTTCTCTCGCACGCCTACTTGCACGGATTACATGCCACTGGATGCGCGACAGCACGCGCTGGCTGGCAGCCGTGTTTTCTTATCGCCCGGGCTGATGACGCCTTGATCGGCGCGCTGCCCCTGTACCTAAAAGCGCATTCTTATGGCGAGTATGTTTTTGACTGGGCGTGGGCCGATGCCTACAAACGCGCAGGCGGTAATTACTACCCGAAACTATTGTCCGCGGTACCGTTCACGCCGTCTAGCGGTCCGCGCGTCTTAGCCATTGACGATGCGGTTCGGATCGCACTGATGCGTGCAGCGCTGACGTACGCGAAAGACTTGGGCGTTTCGAGTTTGCACGTTCTGTTTCCTCCAAAAAGCGAAGCCACTGCGTGGCAGAACGCTGGATTGATGCTGCGCCAGGGTGTGCAGTTTCATTGGGAAAACGCTGCCTACGCCGACTTCGACGCGATGCTCGCCGCGATGGCGCATGACAAACGCAAACGAATCAAACAGGACCGGCGCTACGTGGCCGAAGCGGGCGTCACGTGGCGCGTTGCGCGCGGCGCAGAGATAAGTGAGTCTGACTGGGCGTTTTTCTATCGCTGCTACGACACGACCTATCGCGCGCACATGTCCACGCCATATCTCTCGCTCGATTTTTTCCAGCGGCTCGGCGCGAGATGCGCAGACGCAGCGGTGCTCTTTGTAGGCGAACGCGACGGCCAAGCGCTTTGCACGTCGCTATGCGTCGCCAGCGGCGACACCGTGTATGGCCGCTATTGGGGCACGTTGGCGCCGCTCAAGTCGCTGCACTTTGAGGCCTGCTATTACCAGCCAATTAGCTGGTGCATTGCCAATGGGTACAAGCATTTTGAGGGCGGTGCGCAGGGCGCGCATAAGCTCGCACGCGGCTTGTTGCCGACCGCGACGTATTCCGTGCATTGGCTCGCAGACCCGCGCTTTGCCGATGCGGTAGACGATTACCTCGCGCGCGAAACGGTGGGCATTGCCCACACGCTGGAAGAGCTCAGTGAGAGCTCGCCGTTTAAGCAAACGCCATGAAAGTTTTCTACACCGATCATTTCGTGTTGCCACTTCCCGATGGCCACCGCTTCCCGATGCAGAAGTATTCGCTGCTGCGCGAAGCCGTGCAAAGCTTTGCGCCGCACGCGCTCGAAGAAGCTCCCGCCGCGACGGACGATCAGTTGTTGCTGGTGCATGACGCTGCCTACGTAGATCGCATGTCCACCGGCGGACTCACGGCCAATGAGGTGCGTCTAATAGGCTTTCCGTGGAGCCCAATGATGGCTGAACGCGCAAGGCGCTCGGCTGGCGCGACCATCGCCGCGGCGATTGCGTCGCTCAGCGGGGGCTGCGGCGTGAATCTCGCAGGTGGCACGCACCACGCGTTTCGTGACCACGGCGAAGGGTTTTGTTGCTACAACGATGCCGCGGTTGCCGTGCGCGTGCTGCAACGCGATTACGGCATCAAGCGGGTGTTGATCTGCGACCTAGACGTGCACCAAGGTAATGGCACGGCAAGTATTTTTGCAGGCGACGCGAGCGTCTTCACCTTCTCAATGCACGGCGAAAAAAACTACCCCGTTCGCAAGGAAATCAGCAGTCTTGATGTCGAGCTTGCCGACGGTTGTGATGACGCGACTTACCTTTTGGTGCTACGAACCCATCTACCGCGCATCGCCGCCGAGTTCAAACCTGACGCCATGATCTATCTTGCGGGAGCCGATCCGTATGAAGGCGATCGCTTGGGCCGTTTGAAACTCAGCAAGCCCGGCCTCGCAGAGCGTGACCGCTACGTTCTGAGCCTAGCTCGCGACTGGGCTATCCCGGTGGCAGTTACGATGGCGGGCGGCTATGCTGTTGAAATCGCTGACATTGTCGATATTCATTTCAACACCGTACGAACGTCTTTCGAAGTTTTCGCCTAACCCTCCGCTAAGAGCTGTTATGACCACTGATTCCCCCATCCTAGTTGCTCCGCACCCCACGCTGGCCGGCGTCGCCACACTCACGCTCAATCGCCCCAAAGCGCTCAACGCGCTCGACACGGCGATGACCAAAGCGTTTGTTCCAGCAGTGCAGCAAATTGCGAACGATGCTTCGATTCGCGTGGTGATTGTGCAAGGCGCGGGCGACCATTTCATGGCGGGCGGTGACATCAAAGATTTCAGCGAAACGCTCACCGTTCCCGGCGCAGAGCGAAAGCAACACTTCATGGAGATGATTCATTTCATCCACGCGGGTGTTGAGTTGATGCAGCGTATGGATGTGGTGACGGTTGCCAAAGTGCGCGGCGCGTGCGCCGGCTTCGGCATGAGTATCGCCATCGGATGCGATCTGACTATCGCGAGTGAAGATGCGTATTTCGCCACTGCGTACAAAGCCATTGGCCTCACGCCCGACGGCGGACAGTCTTACTTTTTACCGCGCCTCGTCGGCGTGAAAAAGGCGATGGAGTTGACGCTACTTTCGGAGCGCATCAAGGCCGAAGACGCCGCGCGCTTGGGATTCGTGAACAAGGTGGTATCTGGCGCTGATCTCGATGCAAGCGTCGACAAGATCGCACAGCAAATTGCGCGCAGCGCACGTGGCTCAATGGCTGGCATCAAACGGCTGGTGAATACCTCGATGTCCAACACACTAAGCACGCAACTCAACGCCGAGGCGGAGAGCTTTTCATCGTGTGCATCGAAGAACGACTTCGCGGAAGGCATTCGCGCGTTTATAGAAA
Organism: Casimicrobium sp.; assembly: GCA_036733505.1. GTDB lineage: Bacteria > Pseudomonadota > Gammaproteobacteria > Burkholderiales > Casimicrobiaceae > Casimicrobium. Next base: position 10,927 of record DAINAJ010000082.1, on the reverse strand, counting down.
AACGTCCTGCGAAATTTGACTGAGAGCGCGCGGATCACCGCAGCGCAGACAAGGCCGCCACCAACATTTCGGCAGTCGCTAGGTTTGTCGCAACGGGCACGTTGTGAACATCGCAAACGCGAAGCAAGGCAGTGATGTCCGGCTCGTGCGGCTGCGACGTCAAGACGTCACGCAGGAAAATCACCGCCGCGATGTTGCCCTCAGCGATCTGCGCTCCAATTTGCAGGTCACCGCCTTCCGGGCCAGAGAGCACGCACTCCACTTCAAGTCCTGCGTCACGCTCAAGGAGCGTTCCCGTCGTACGCGTCGCGATCAGTGCGCGCTGGCGAAGCATCGGCGCATGAACACGCGCAAACGCAATCATGTCTTGCTTGCAACGGTCATGGGCGATCAGGGCGATAGCTTTCATACTCTCGACAATAAGAATGATTTCACGGTGTCTCGCATCGGAATGGCGTTGATCGCGCCGTAGCCCGTGGTGGTTAATGCGGCCGCGGCGTTGGCATAGCGCACGCTATCGAGCAGTCCGTCACCCAACACGAAGCGCGCAGCCATTGCGCCCGCAAAGCAATCACCAGCGCCCGTGGCATCCACAGTGTCCACAGGAAACGAAGCCATCTGAATCACATCAGCGCCCTCGCCTTGGCTGATCTTCACGCCGTCTGCGCCGAGCTTAAGCAGCACTACGCTCGCACCTAGTCCGTGCGCCCAACGAAGTATGGCGTCGTGATCGTCGGTACCCGAAAGCGCCACCGCGTCTTCAATCGACGGGAAGAAATAGTCCGTCAACGGCAAAATCTCAGCGAGCGCTTCGCGCGCCTCACCGATGCGCCACAACCGTGTTCGTAGATTGGCATCAAACGCGGTGCTAACGCCCGCCGTTCGCGCGATTTGGAACATAGCAAGCGCTGCGGAGCGGGCGCTCGTTGAAATCGCTTGAGTGATTCCGCTGGTGTGCACAAGCTGCGCGGCTTCCACGGCATTTACATCCACGTCCCCCGGCGCAAGCCGCGACGCTGCGGAGCCAGCTCGTGCGTAGCTAAATTGGTGCCCGTTCGGGCCGTGGTGCACAAAATATCCGCCGGTGCTCGCACGCTCATCAACCGTCACCTGCGCGCCATCGATGCCCTCGCGTTTCCAGATGTCTCGCAATTTATCGCCAAACGCGTCGCTGCCGACTCGCGTGATGTAACCCACGCTTGCGCCTTGGCGAGCAGCGGCCACACAAAAATTCGCGGTATCGCCGCCGAAGCCAAGCGTGTATTTACCCGGCTCAGAAGGGATTGCGCTCATCTCCCACATCGGTTCGCCTAAGCTCAAAATGTCTGGCATCTTCGTCTCACTTAGATCACGTTGAGGGCATGAGTTGTATCACTTGCAGCGGCACATCGTACGGGCAACTCGCACTCATACGACGGCTCAAGGTAGAACTACACAGCAAGCGGCGCAATCTGCTTCCACGGCATTGCGGATTCGAACGCGCGAGCCGCACGCAACACCAACGCATCACCGTGCATCGGCCCGACGATTTGCATCGACAGCGGCAAACCTTCTGCATCAAAGCCGCACGGACAGACGCACGCCGGCTGCTGCGTGAGATTGAACGGATACGAAAACGGCGTCCAATCGAGGAAATTTTCAATTGGCGTGTCCCACTCGGTTGACGCCTTTGCGACAAACGCTGGCACCGACACGCCGGGCGTGACGAGCA
>DAINAJ010000082.1:0-9116 GCA_036733505.1 Casimicrobium sp. | reverse complement strand
GTGCGGGCCTAAGTGCGCGACAGTGCCAAATGGCGAGAGCGGCCACGCGGGCACGCGCCCGAACGACGGCTTCATGCCAAACCCGCCCGTGAACGCCGCAGGAATGCGCACGCTGCCCGCACCGTCTGTTCCCACGGACAACGGTCCAATGCCTGCCGCCACCGCCGCTGCGCTTCCGCCAGATGAACCGCCGGGTGTGCGCGCAAGGTGCCAAGGGTTTCGCGTGACACCAGTGAGTGTGTTGTCGGTCGTGCCTTTGATGCCAAACTCTGGCGTCGTAGTCTTCCCGATGATGACGAGTCCCGCTTCGCGAATGCGCGCCACGCTCGGCGCGTCATCGTTCCAAGGCTGATTCGGGTCAATAGTGCGCGAACCGCGCCGTGTGGGCCAACCTTGCGTCAAGATCAAATCTTTAATCGAGATCGGCACGCCATCAAGCGACGAGCGCTGGGCGCCCGCGTGCCAACGCGCCTCGGACGCTCGGGCGTCGGCGAACGTCCGCTCGCGATCCTGATAGCAAAACGCGTTGATCTTCGGTTGCCACGCATCAAGCCGCGCGAACACCGCAGTGGCGACATCCACAGGAGAAAGCTCCCGGCAGCGAAATGCGCGTGATAGTGCTTCGGCGGAAAAATCAGCAGGATTCATAGCGAGGGGCTCTGCGCGAAACGACGCGTCATGGTGAACGAGTGTTGAGCCTAACGCAGCGGCTGCGCTAGCTGATCCGCGCCGGTTCAGTTGGCGGTACAGCTTTTTGCCTCAATCGACTGACGGGTGGTCATTACAGCTTATTTACGCCATAAGTCGACAATGAGCAATATCCTGCTTTAACGACCGTCAACTGGTCTTTCACGGGAAAAAGCTGAATCAAAACACCAGCGACGAGACCGTAACAATGACTCGCTTGGGAACGCGCGACGCAAGCCGCCTAAATAAATTCCCACTCGCGCATCCACTTGGTCGCGACGTATTTTTCCCCCAACGTCGCAGGCGCCCCGCCGTGCAAGGTTTTGCTTTCCGGAGTTGGTTCGTCATACGAAAAGAAAACCGCCGAGCCTTTTACGGGCGCAACGTCGAGGCCGATATCGGGAAACGTCGTCGCACCGCCACGCTCTGGCGCACGCAGGTACATGACGATGGTGCCAACGCGTTGGCCACCACGTTCGAGAATTTTTGCGGTCCCGGGCTGGGCCGGATCGAAGTAATCGTAGTGCGGCACGTACTGTGCGCCTGCGCGATAGCGCAGCACCTGTAGGCCCTCGCCGTTTTGCACTGGCCAGCGCACCAGTTCCGCCAAGCGCCGCTCTATGCGATCAATCAACGGGAATTCCGCACGCTTGAAGAACATGCCGTCACTGGTCCGCGCTGCGTGGGTTTGCTCGCCTCCGGTCTGATTGTCCACCGTGAGCGAACGCGACAATCGCGGCTGAGCTAACGCAATCAGCTCATCACACTCCTGATGCGACAACACGTTTCCAAACACCACAACACGCGGGTGATGCACGACCGTATGTATTTCGACTTTGCGATCAGAGAGCTGCACAAAATTCGGCGATTGCGCCAAGTCGGGCCCCGGGATGATGTGGTCGTTGGGGCCAAGAATTACTGGGCGATTCGCGACCAGCTCTTCGCCTTTCGCTTCTGCCAACGCCTCATCCACAACGCTCGGATGCCAACCTGCCCCCACGGCCGTTTCACGCAAACTCTCGGGCGAATGGCCCCGTGCGAGGCACTCGTTGAGCCATTTCAAAATATCGGGGTTGGCTTGGTTGGCTTTCATGAAGTGCTTGGTCAAACGTCAATTTGGAGTATTGCGCTTCTTTCGCCCGACACTGGATTCGGTGAACGGTGACCAAATCCCAGTGTGCGACGCGTCAAATGCGGTCGAATTATCTGTGATGCTTTCCGCAATTATGACCAAGCAAACAGCGAGACGAGTTGCGGTACCGCAAATCGCGATTTAAGGCGTGTATGGGCAGACAAACGGCGTCAATTACGCAACAGTTTTCGTGGCAGGTTGCGACACGACTAAGTAAATGCCCAACAGCGTTACAGCCATCCCCGCCGCCACATTCCAACCGAGCGACTCGCCAAAGAACGCCCACGCCATGAGCGCGGTGAGACCTGGCACGATATACATGGTGCTGGTCAGTCGCGTCACGGAGCCTGTACGAAGCAAATAAAACATGATCGAAATACCAACCCCGGACAGCACAAAGATGCTCCAGAGCATCGCGAAAATCACGTCCCTGCTCCACACGATGGAAAAATGCTCGAAGGTCATTGCAAACGGAAGCGTCGCGACAATCGCCGCTGCGAACTGTATGGCTTGCCCCGCGCGCAGGTCAAACTTCGGCACAAAGCGCTTTTGATAAATAACGCCAAACGTCGTGCCCAGCAGGGCTGCGAAACAAATCAACGTCGGCGCGGCCAACGCACCAGACATCGCAGCCGCACCGAGCTTCGCCGCGAGCACCAACAACACGCCGACAAATCCAACGATCACTCCCACCATCTGACGCCGAGTGACACGATCGCCAGTCCAATGCGCCAGACACGCGGTCAGCACTGGTTGCATGTTCACAATCAACGCGGCTACACCAGCAGATAGTCCCATCCGAATCGCCACCCACACGCCGCCAAGGTACAGCGCTTGAATGAGGACGCCGGCAATGGCAATGTGCAGCACATCGCGTCCCTTCGGCCACACAGCGCGACCGACCAACGCAAGCACGGTCATCAAAACGCACACTCCGATGTAGCGAACGATGAGAAACGACAACGGCTCCGCATCGTGCGCGGCAAGTTTGGCAACGATATAGCCCGTGGCCCAGACAAAAATGAAGGCCGGAACGGCCAAGCGCGCGGCAAGTGATGAGGAGGAATCAGACGTCATGGTGTGATGCTAGCCCGTCGACACGTTGGACTCAGAATGCCGCTTCAACTCTTCGCACCGAGGCAGCATGCGCGTGTGCAGGCATCGCTCGTCCAACCGCGGACGCTAGGCGATTGTGGCGCAGAGGCACTTCGTAAGTCGCACTGCAGATTTGCGCCATGCCAGCGGCTAAGATACGAACTCTCGCTTTTCAGAAGCGCTTTCTAAAACAACTTCGCGCACCGACATCTTCCGGACTCTCGCTAATGAAACCCATCCAACGCGACGATAGACCCAACATCATTTTCATCGTCGCTGACGATCTTGGCTACGCCGATCTGGGTTGTTATGGAGGGAGAGACGCGAGTTTCGGTGCGGTGTCGCCGGTGATCGATCAGCTTGCCGCGAACGGCATCAAATTTACGCAGGGCTATTCAAATTCTCCTGTGTGCTCGCCGACGCGATTTGCGTTAATGACGGCGCGCTATCAATACCGCCTTCGCGGTGCCGCCGAGGAGCCGATTAACAGCAAGAGCAAAGGTAGCACCACACTGGGCTTGCCACCCGAGCATCCCACACTTCCTTCGCAACTCAAGGCGAGCGGATACAGAACCGCATTATTCGGGAAGTGGCATCTCGGCTATCCGCCAAACTTCAGTCCACTGCTAAGCGGTTACGACGAATTTTTTGGCCCAATGTCTGGCGGGGTTGACTATTTCACGCACTGCGCAACCAACGGTGACCACGATCTGTATCAAGGCAACGCTGAGGTGCCCACGCCGGGATACCTGACTGACTTAATTTCGAAACGCGCGGTCGAGTACGTGAAAGCAGGCTCGGATGCACCTTTCTTCCTGAGCCTGCACTACACCGCGCCGCATTGGCCTTGGGAAACGCGCGATGACGAAGCGCTGGCGCAAGAAGTGAAAAGCAATCTCTTTCATCTGCACGGCGGGAATGTAGAGACCTATCGCCGCATGATTCACCACATGGATGAAGGCATCGGCGGTGTGGTCGCGGCGCTACGCGAGACCGGACAACTTGAAAATACATTGATCGTCTTCACCAGCGACAACGGCGGTGAGCGATTCAGCGACAACTGGCCGCTTGTCGGCGGGAAAATGGATTTGACCGAGGGTGGCATTCGCGTGCCATGGATCGCGCATTGGCCGCGCGTGATCGCTGCTGGCGGCGAGAGCGAGCAGCTCTGCATGACAATGGATTGGTCGGCGACGATGCTTGAGATCGCAAAGACCGGTGCACATCCCGATTTTCCGTTGGATGGCGTATCGATTGCACCCGTGTTGAGAGATGCGACGTATCGCTTTGATCGGCCACTGTTTTGGCGGATGAATCATCGCGGCCAACGTGCGCATCGCGACGGCGATTGGAAATACCTGCGCGTCGACGGCAACGATTATTTATTCAACATTGCCGACGACGAACGAGAGCGCGCAAACCACGCGACACGCGATCCACAGCGCCTTGAAGCGATGCGATCAGCCTGGGAAGCGTGGAACACGACGATGCCCCCGATTGCACCCGATGCAACAGTGAGCTTGGGCTACAGCATCAAAGACATGCCGCAGCGATAGCGCGTCGCAATAGAAGCATCAGGTCACCGCTTTTTTCTGCGAGAACTCTGTGCGTTTCCATTCGCCAGAGTGCATCACGTCAGCACTGATCGCAATTGCGTTGACGATGTCTCGGTGCGACAGGTACAGCGGCGCAAATCCAAAACGCAGAATGTTCGGTGCCCGAAAATCTCCGATAACGCCACGTGCAATTACCGCCTGCATGATCGCGTAGCCGTCGGGGTGCGTGAACGACACCTGACTGCCGCGCCTTGCTGCGTCACGCGGCGTGACAAGCTCAAAACCGAACTGCGCAAGCTGGGCGTCGAATTGCGCAATGAAAAGGCCAGTCAGCGATTCGCTTTTCTTACGCACGTCAAGCATTGACACACCGTCAAACGCAGCGAGCGCGGCCTCTAGCGAGATCACCGCAAGTTGCGAAGCCGTGCCAACTAGCAAACGATCAATGGTGGGATGGGCGCGGTAGCCCTGCTCAAACGAAAACGGCGCAGCGTGACCGTGCCAGCCGGCGAGCGGTTGGTCCAAGGCGGCGATTAAATCCTCACGCACGTAAACGTAGGCTGGCGCACCTGGACCACCGTTCAGATATTTGTAGCCACAGCCCACCGCGTAGTCGACGTTCCATGCGTGCAACTGCACCGGAACCACGCCCGCGGTGTGCGCCAAATCCCAGATGATGCGACCGCCGACCGCATGCGTGAGCGCGGTAACACGTTGCATATCCAGCATGCGCCCGGTCTTGTAGTGCACATGCGTAAGCGCCACGGTGCACAACCTGTCACCCGCCTCGTCAATCACCGCCTCAATCGTGTCTTGGTTGGCCAGAAGCACCCGCTTGCCGTAAAGCTTTGCGGCGCGCTCGGTGATGTAAGCGTCGGTAGGGAAATTGCCCTCCTCACACACGATGGTGTCGCGTGTTGGGTTAGCTTCCATCGAGGCGCACAGCACCTTGAACAGATTTACCGTCGTCGAATCGCAGGAAATCACTTCGCGCGCATTCGCCCCGATCAGCGCTGCGATTTTCGCCCCCACGCGTTGCGGCGCGGGATACCAATCAGCGTCGTTCCACGAGCGAATCAGGCCGACGCCCCACTCTTCGTTAATTGCGCGATGCAACCGCTCGTTCACCCCTTTGGGTAGCGCACCGAGCGAATTGCCATCGAGGTAAATAACCCCTTCGGGCAAACTGAATCGATCGCGACAATGCGTTAGCGGATCAGCTAGGTCGAGGGTGTTCGCAGTCTGAACCGCGGCGTCGGAAATGTGTGGTGATGTCATAGTTAAAGCGCGGCTATAGCGTGGTGCGAAGCGACCAAAGTTCCGGGAAAAAATGCAGTTCGGTGACGTGGCGCAACCATCCGATACCGGCCGATCCGCCGGTGCCAGGCTTATGCCCGATGATGCGGGAAACGGACGTGAAATGCCGCCAACGATACTGAGAAAATGCGTCATCTAACGACACCAGCGCTTCGCCCAACTCGAACAATGGATTCTCAGTGCGCGCTTCTGCGTAGATTTTTTGCCAAGCCTGCTCAACCGATTCGTTAGCCACATACGGCTGTTTCCAATCACGATCCAACATAGCGGCGTCGATGGCGTAACCGCGCCTCGCGAGCAAAGCCAGAATTCGGTCGTAGAGCGATGGCGCTTCGAGCGCCGCTTTCATTTTTGGCCAAACGTGTGGAATGTTGCTGTGCGCGATTGCCAAGCGTTCACTCTTGTTTCCAAGAATAAATTCGACATGGCGATACATGAACGAAAGCTGCCCAGAAGCTTGGCCGAGTGAATTGCGGTATTCGTTGAATCCGTCAGCGGTGATCGTCGACAGGACATCCCACGACTTGCCGATGTACTCGGTGATTGCACGCGCGCGGCCCAGCATTCGGATAGCTTCCGCCAATTCGTCTTTCTCAATCTGGTGCATTGCGTTGAACAGTTCAAAGTGCAGACCTTGAAACAGAAGCTCTTTCACCTGTCCCATGATGATGAAGCACGACTCGTCGTAGCCCTCACTGCGCGGGATTTGCAAGGTGTGCAACAAATCAATGAACTGATAGGCAACGTAGTCGTTGCTGTTGCCGTTGAACTCCACGGTCGGTTGGCCCTCGTTTTGGCCGGCTTTTTGTTGACGCGTTGCGTCAGTCGTGACGCCCATCAGGCGCCGCCTGTTGGAACAGTCGACCCCGGCGGGATCAACGAGATTCGGAAAAACGGGACTGACACGAGCCATTGTGAACACCTAAGGCGTGAATTAGACAGATTGCCGCTGCAGGAACGACTTTACGGAAAGTTTATGTACTAGTTGGCGATAATTCTTCGCTATCTTCGTGCATAGCTAACCCTTGCATGCATACTTAAGTCCCGCATTACCAATGCGTGCATTAATTATTCTCGCGAGCGGCATCACCTACGCAAGGTGCGTTCACATTCAATTCTGCGCGCTTCTCGCGCGCATCTGGCAAGGCACGCAATAGCAATAACGGAAAACTGAAAATGCAAGACCCACTAGACACAACCGATCTCGCACTATTGCGTGAACTGCAAGACGACGCGCGACTAACCTCAGCTGAACTCGGTACACGTCTCTCCATTTCGCAATCGCCCGCATGGCGTCGACTGAAGCGGCTGGAGCAAGTCGGGGTGATCGAGGGATACCGCGCGGTGTTGAACCGAAAACAGCTTGGGCTCTCGGTGCTGGCGATGGTGCAGATAAGCATGGACCGACATGACGACGCCTCGGCGCGTGCGTTTGAGCAAGCCGTGAGCGAGATCCCGCAAGTGGTGTTTTGCCACGGCATGAGCGGGCCGGAAGACTTTGTATTGCTGGTCGTCGCGCACGATTTGGAGGATTACTCCAACACACTGCTTGGCAAGCTGCGCAGCTTGCCAAGCGTGAAATCTATCCGCACCAGCTTTTCACTCAAAGCCATCAAAGACGACATCGCGATACGCATCAGTGTGTGAGGCGTATCGCGCCGGGAAGCTCTAGCTCTAGCGCGTACGCTAAGCCGCGGGCAAAACGTAGCTCGCGAATTGCTCGCGAAGTTTCGCCTTCATCATCTTTCCGGTTGCGCCCAGTGGAATGCTTTCAACAAATTGCACGTCATCTGGCACCTGCCACTTTGCGATTTTTCCGTCGTAAAACTTGATGATTTCCTGCGCCGTCACGTCCGCGCCCGGCTTCTTCACGACAACCAAGATCGGACGCTCATCCCACTTCGGATGTTTGATGCCGATGCAAGCGGCCATCATCACCGCGGGATGCGCCATCACGATGTTTTCCACATCAATCGAGCTAATCCACTCACCACCGGACTTAATCACGTCCTTGCTGCGATCGGTGATCTGCATAAAGCCGTCGGGGTCAAGCGTGGCGACGTCGCCCGTGCCAAAGTAGCCATCGTTATCGAGAATCTGACCTCCGTCGCCCTTGAAGTATTCCTTCACAATCCAAGAGCCGCGCACGAGCAAATCCCCAGATGCCACGCCATCCCGCGCCAACTCCTTGCCTTCGGGGTCGACGACCTTCATATCGACGCCAAACACTGCCCGTCCTTGCTTCAAAAGCAGCGCGCGCTGCGTCGGCCAATCGGCCTCCATGTGCTTGCCCTTGAGATTGCCGTAGGTGCCAAGCGGGCTCATCTCGGTCATGCCCCACGCGTGATAAACCGTGACGTTGTATTGATCGCGAAACGCATCCATCATCGCAGGCGGACACGCAGAGCCGCCGATGACCGTGCGGCGCATGGTGGAGAGTTTGAGATTGTTCGCGCCCAAATGCCCGAGCAGCATTTGCCACACGGTCGGAACACCCGCCGAGAACGTCACTTTCTCCGACTCAAACAATTCGTAAATCGATTTGCCATCAAGCTGCGCACCGGGGAACACGATTTTGCAACCCATCATCGGCAGCAAATACGGCAAGCCCCACGCGTTCACGTGGAACATCGGAACCACGGGCAGTACACAGTCGCGTGAGGTCACATTCATCACGTCAGGAGACGACGCCGCCATCGCATGCAACATCGTCGAGCGGTGGCTATACAACACACCCTTCGGATTGCCCGTGGTGCCGCTCGTGTAGCAAAGGCTTGACGCCAAGTTTTCATCAAACACCGGCCACGCGTATTGGTCGGACTGCGCCGCGATCCAAGCTTCGTAACTCACCAAGTTCGCAACGCCGGAATCCGCAGGCAGCTTGTCCGCATCGCACATCGCCACGTACAGCCGCACCGTGGGACACTTCGGCGCAATCGCCTTAATGAGCGGCAAGAACGACATGTCGAAACACATGACTTCATCTTCTGCATGATTCACGATCCAGGCCATTTGGTCTGGATGCAAGCGTGGATTCACCGTGTGCAACACCCGACCTGACCCCGAGACGCCGTAGTAAAGCTCGAAGTGGCGATAGCCATTCCACGCCAGCGTTCCGACTCGCGCCGAACGCGCGAGGCCCATTGCGTCAAACGCGTTTGCGACACGCTTGGCGCGGCGATTCACCTCGGCGTAGGTGGTGCGATGAATGTCTCCTTCAACGCGACGCGAAACAATCTCCGCGTCGGCGTGATAGGTCGCCGCGAATTCGATCGCCGACGAAATCATCAGCGGGTGGTATTGCATCAATCCTTGCATGGAGCCTCCTT
>DAINAJ010000081.1:0-14276 GCA_036733505.1 Casimicrobium sp. | reverse complement strand
AATCGCCATGCGCCGCGATGCGCCATTCGAGCGCGATTCCGCACAAGCTCACCCCGGCAGCACCGCCCAACATGCGCATAAAGTTGATCACGCTCGATCCCTGAGAAATCAGCCCTTTCTCGACGCCGCGCATCGACCCGAGGTTGAGCGATGGCAGAATAAATCCGAGACCGATTCGCCCGACGATGGCCCACACAACAAGCCACAGCAATCGCGTCTCCAAATTCACCGCGACCATCAACGCAAACGACGCGGAGAGCAGCACCAGCCCGATGCTCACCAGCCAGTACGTCGGATACTTATCGGCCAGGCGCCCGACAATGGATATCGTAGCCGCGAGAACGAGCCCGGCGGGCAACAGAATCGTGCCAACATAAGACGGCGACAAGGCGAGCCCTTGCTGCATGAATACCGGCAGCAAGTAGGTCGAGCCAAACAGCGCCGTTCCGTAAATAAATGCAACGATGCTGCCCATCGCAAACTGCCGATAACGAAACAAATCAAAACTCATGAGCGGTGCAGCGGTGAGCGGAACTTGCTCAATCGGCAAAGTACCAATGCGCCGCGCCACGCGCCGCTCCCACGCCACGAACGCGAACAGCGCGGCCAACGCTATTAGCAACAACACCGTCGGCACAAGGCCACTACCGCCGTGCATTTGCACCAAACCGTTGAGGAGACATAGCGTGCCCACGCTCGCCAAACCCAGTCCCACCCAATCAAGTGGCGCGCTATGCGGATCAGCCGGCAGTCCTCCGGGCGCGGTCGTCGGCACAAATTTATGCGCCAGCCACATCGACGCTAAGCAAAACGGAACTACCATGAAAAAGATGGAGCGCCAGCCAAACAAATCCACCAGAAGCCCACCAATGCTCGGCCCGATCGCGGGGGCCAGCACAACGCCAGTTCCGAACACACCGCTGGCGCGCCCCTGCTCCGATGGGTCGAACGCACGCAAAATAATGATCGCCGGAATGGGCTGCACCACACCCGCCGCAAGGCCTTCAAACACGCGCGCGGCCAACACGAGGTAGTACTCACTCGAAATGCCGCCAGCGATGCCCCCGATCATCAACATCCAGACACACATCAGATACGTGCGCCGATAGCCAAACCGCCCCAGCAGCCAAGGCGTGGTGAGCATCGACACCGTCATCGCCACCATAAAGCTCGAACTCACCCACTGCGCGCGCTCCTGCCCGAGCGTGAAATGGCGACTCATATCGGGAATAGCGACGTTGACGATCGTCGACGACATGACCGAGGCCATCGTGCCGACCATCACAGCTAACAACAGGTACCAGCGATGGCGCGCGCCGTAACGCGCTTGCAAACCGGCCAATGAACTGTCGTTATCCATGTGCGCGAGTTTATCGGGAGCGCGCGACAGCGTTCGTTCGGTAGACAACCATTTAACGCGAGTGGGTAGTGACTTAAGCCTCCATCAAGGCGTGAAGCCTAAAATCAGCGTTTCCGCAGCATCATATAAACGCAGCCGCACAAGGCAACGCGTCGTATTCCTCATGATTCCAGAACTCGGTCACTTCGCGCTCGTTCTTGCCTTTTTCGTGTGCCTAGCCAGCGCAGGTATTGCAGGCGTCGCCAATCTACGGCGCGGGGTGGCGATGGTGGAATTCACGCGAAATGCGACTGTCGCGCTTTTCGGCCTAGTGCTTTTCGCGTTCGTCTGTTTGATGATTGCGTTCATCAAAGGTGATTTCAGCGTGTTGAACGTGGCCACAAATTCCAACTCGCTGCTTCCGGTGCAGTACCGAATCTCTGCGACGTGGGGTTCGCATGAAGGCTCGATGTTGCTGTGGGTTTTGATGATGAGTGGCTGGAGCGCAGCGGTGGCGCTCTTCTCCAAACAATTGCCCGACGTGATGGTCACCCGCGTGTTAGTGGTGCTCGCGGTTATTACTTCGGTGTTTCTCGCGTTCACATTGCTCACGTCGAACCCGTTCGAGCGGTTGATTCCTGCGGCCCAAGAAGGGCGCGACTTGAACCCGCTGCTACAGGATCCCGGCATGATTTTTCATCCCCCGCTGCTGTACATGGGCTACGTTGGGATGTCGGTCGTATTCGCGTTTGCGATTGCTGCGCTCTGGGGCGGCAAGCTTGATTCGACGTGGGCGCGCTGGAGCCGCCCGTGGACGATTGCAGCATGGATTTTTCTCACGGTCGGCATCGCGCTCGGCAGCTTCTGGGCGTACTACGAACTTGGCTGGGGTGGTTGGTGGTTCTGGGATCCGGTGGAAAATGCGTCCTTCATGCCGTGGCTCGTGGCGACGGCATTGATCCATTCGCTCGCAGTAACCGAAAAGCGGGGTGCCTTTAAGGCGTGGACGGTGCTGCTCGCAATCACCGCGTTTTCGTTCTCGTTGCTCGGCACATTTTTGGTTCGCTCGGGGGTCATCACGAGCGTGCACGCATTCGCGACGGACCCACGACGAGGCGTATTTATTCTGGCGTTTCTCGTCGTGATCATCGGCGGTTCGTTGACGTTGTATGCGTTTCGTGCCCCCAAAGTCAACAGCGGTGGGCGCTTCGGTTTGCTGTCACGCGAGAGCTTTTTGCTGGGCAACAACGTACTGTTGGTCGTCGCCGCGGGCACCGTGGCGCTGGGCACGCTCTACCCACTATTCACCGATGCGTTCGGCAAAAAAATCAGCATCGGGCCGCCCTACTTTGACCTGGTTTTTTCCGTGATCATGCTGCCGTTGGTGGCACTGATGGGCATTGGCCCGCTGGCGCGTTGGAAAGAAGACGAGAGCCAATCGGTGCTCCGGCGCATGCTCGTTCCGGGCGTTGCTGCAGTGCTCGCGTTTGTGTTGTGCGCCACGCTCGCGCCACGCTTCTCGGCGATGGCGTGCGTGAGTTTCGCGTTTGCAGCGTGGCTTCTATGTGGGATTGTGGACGGTTATCGCGACCGCCTTCGCCACGCGTCTGGCCTTACCAGCACGGCGGCAAAGTGGAAACAAATTCCCATCGCGTATCACGGCATGCAGATCGCGCATCTGGGTGTGGTCGCGTTTATTTTGGGCGTGACCGCTGTTAAATCCTTCGAACAAGAATACGACATCGCACTCAGCGTAGGTCAATCGAAATCGGTGGCTGGAGTTGACATTAAGTTTCTCGGCGTGAGTGACGTACCCGGCCCGAACTACAACGCGAAAGTGGGCAAATTCTCGGTGAGCAAGGAAGGCGTTGAGCTGCGCACGCTCAAACCTGAGCGCCGCTTCTACGCATCGAATCGCGCGATGCCGATGACCGAAGCCGCGATTGATCGCGGACTCCGTCGCGACATCTACGTCTCGCTGGGCGACGATCTCGGCGGCGGTTCGTGGACGGTGCGTGTGCACTACAAGCCATTGGTGAATTGGATTTGGTTGGGCTGCGTCATCATGGCGCTGGGCGGTCTGCTCGGCGCGCTTGATCCCCGCTATCGCCGCGCGCGGCAAACCGCCGCGCTGAAGGCCAACAACGTTGTGGGGGCCGACTGATGAACACGTCAAATGCGATGGGTCTTGACCCTCTTGCGCGAGCGCTGTCGCTTGCCGCTGCACTTTTCACAGCGACTCTCGTGTTTGCGCAAACGCCAGCACCAGCGCCAACGGACGCGGCCCTTGAGGCGCGCGTCAAAGCATTGACCAGCGAACTGCGCTGCCTCGTTTGTCAAAACCAAACCGTTGCCGACAGCACCTCTCCCGTCGCAAACGACCTGCGCGATCAAGTGCGCACACAGCTGGCCGCCGGTAAGAGCGAAGATGAAGTGAAGAATTACATGACCGACCGCTTCGGTGATTTTGTGCTCTACAAACCGCGATTCAAAGCGACCACCTTCGCCCTCTGGGCCGGCCCATTCATTGCGCTGGCCTTTGCCGGCGCGCTGCTCGTGCGCCGTCTGCGCAAGACTTCCGCCGCTCATCAGGCCGCTGTGCTGACGGACGTTGATCGCGCCCGCGCCCGCGCCCTGCTGCAAGACGATGCCAACCCTAACGAGACTAAGAAATAATGAATCCCGCCATTGCATTTATCGTCATCGCGGCAATTCTCACCGCGCTTGTTGTGTGGACGCTGCTGCGGCCGCTACTTAAGCGTCGCGCTGTCGATTCAACCAACAGCACCATCAACACCAACGTTCAGGCACTTCGGATTGAGCTTGCGGAAGCGCGGCGTGACCATGCGATGGGTTTGCTCTCCGATGCGGCGCTGCCGGAAGCGGAGCGCGAGTTGGAAGCGCGTGTGTTGCACGAAGCCGAAGGTGAGGCGGTCGTGCAAACGCCGCGCTACAAAGGGACGGCAATCGCGCTCGGCGTGCTGCTGCCAATTTTCGCAATCGTGGGCTATGCGGCGGTGGGCTCGCCTGCGGGCGTGATCGTCGACTCGTCACATCCGGCGCTGCCCGCGCAAGCTAGCGCTACGGCAACCGGTGGTACAGCCAACGCCGCCAGCGCCGACGAGCAAATGGATCAATTGTTCCGCATGGCTGAAGGGCGCCTCAACAAAGAGCCCAACGACGCTAAGGGCTGGCTGTTGCTCGCGCGCGCGAAGTCGTCTGTCGGGCGTTTCGCCGACGCACTCAAGGCCTACGAAAAGGCCGCTGCGCTTTTGCCGAACGAGGCTGATGTGTGGGCCGACTACGCAGACGCTGCGGCAGGTTTGTCGCAAGGCGACATGAAAGGCAAACCGCTGGAACTCATCAACAAATCTCTCGCGCTAGACCCGAAAAATCCGAAGGCTCTACTACTTCGCGGAACGTACGAAATTCAATCCGGCGAACTCGCCGCAGCTGAGAAAACTTTCGCGCTCGCAAAATCGGTGTCTGAGCCAAACTCCGGCTTCACGCAAATCGCCGACAACGCCTTGCAAGACATTCGCTCGCGAACGAGTGGTGCGGGCGCAGCCGCGCCCGCGGCCCCCGCCGCGCCGACGAACGCAGCCGCCAGCAGCTCAGGCGCGCCGTTGGCAACGCTCACCCTCACCCTGAGCCCCGAAGCCCGGAAAGCCGCCGAAGGCAACACCGCAGCAGCAGTGTTTCTCATCGTGCGCGCAGCGGGAGCCGAACGCGGCCCGCCGCTCGCGGCCAAAAAGCTCACTGCGGGTGATTTGGATAAACCGGTCACCCTGACCGCCAACGACGGCATGATCGGCGGCGCAGGCCTTAAACCAGGGGCTGACGTCACGATCCAAGCGCGTCTTTCGCTCGCAGGACAACCGATGGCCGCGGCAGGTGATTGGCAAAGTGCGCGCATCAACGCGAAACTTCCTGCCTCCGAGCTAAAACTCGCGATTTCGGAAAGCGTGAAACCTTAACAGCTTTTGTGCCGGAGCGACTGCCCAGCGGTCGTTAGCGCGATTTTTTGCTTATAGTCGAGATTTCTAGTATTCGACCTGCAGCCATTAGCCGGCAGTCGTTAGCGGCAAAAAGCTGTAAGCGTCGTTAAACCCGTGGGCGAGCGAGAAACTTCGCGTACATCGATGCGCTCGCTCTCGCCGCTTCAAGCATCGGCAGGTGCCCCACCTGCGGCATGACGAGCACTTCGGCACCGCGCAAGCGCTGTCGCAACACCTCGGCCCCCGATACGTCAAAGACTCGATCCTGCTCGCCCCACAGCACCAGCGTTGGCGTTCGCAACGCATCTATCTGCGCGTCCAACAAATAGCGATCGGAGAGCTGTTCGTTCCAAAGGCGCACGTTCGACGAAGCATTTCGGAGCGCGTCGTCGCGCGCCACCCGCGCGACCGGATACGGCAGCCATGGTCGCCGATGAAACAAGAAGTCCAGCATCGCTTCAAACTCCGCCTCGGAGTTCGCAATCAGCGGGCTCGGTTTGCCCGCGTCAATCGAAAAATCCATATCGCTGCGCGTCGTGGTTTTGATACCGTGCGGCGCGCCTATGAAAGCCACGCTCAGCACACGCTCCGGATGGCGAATGGCGAAGAGCGCAGCGAGCGTTCCGCCCATCGAACTTCCGGCGACATGCGCGCGCTCGATACCCATCGCGTCGAGAAAAGACTTCACACGTTCGATCTGCGCATCGTAGTCGTAACGCTGGTCATCGAAGCGTCCGCTCTCACCAAAGCCCGGAAGATCGGGGGCGTAAACCGCGTACGGACCGTCCAACGCACGCACAAAATCCACCCAGTGATCCTTCTCTGCGAAGATACCGTGCAGCAGCAGCACGGGCGCCCCTCGCCCGCCGCTCAAATAGCGCACATTGTGCGGACCCATCGTCACGATCCCCATTGAAAGGCCCGAAACTTTCCGATTGAGTGCGATGAGCGCTCGCGCAGAGGATTGTGGCGAAAAATAGTACGCGGCAGACGCACACAGCAAAACCGCTGCCAGCGAAAGCATGATCGTTTTGGTCATGGTGATCGTTGTTTTCGATTGCGCGAACGCTTAGAAATCGTATCGCGACATGACGCTACTAATAGCCGCCGGCCGCTCAAGAGACGCGTGTTGGCTGAATGCTTGAACCTTGATTTCACGGTCAGACAAAACTTCGATTCGAAGTGAAAACGCATAACCCGTCTTCAGTCCAGTCTCACTGGGACAGGCGCTTACGATGAGAGGTGGCGCGTTCAAACCACACACCGGCGCCCTCTCCGGGGGTAGCGAAACCATCTCCGCAAAAGTTGCGACGTAGACTTTTGGATTGTCAGCGCGGCGACTGCTGTGGAAAAGCATCGGAACCGCTCTTCCGGAATAATCAAACAAGGTCCAGGTCCCCACCAGCGCATCAGGATTCGTTTGGCTGTGACTCACCATCAGCAAGGACTTCGCCGTTGGAGACTCGAACCACGCGCCGGTGAGGTTTACTGCCGCCAGCGCATCGTCCTTGCTCACCGTCGTCATGCGCCCCTCCGCGACCTTTTGGCCGCCACTGGTGACCGCCACAACCGGCAATACACCCGGCACACGCGGCGTGTAGTTCACCTCGTACGTGAACGGCGTGATGACCTGCGCACACGCTGCGAAAGTAAAAATTTCATTGAGTCGAATTGTCAATTGCGCGGGCGTCGGGCTCGCGTCGGCGACGATCTCCGCCGTCGACGGTGGACAAGCGTTGGCCCAGTTGCCGCGAAACACAATGCGACGCGAAGTGTCAACGACCGCAATCGCAGGCGTTACGGTCACGCTGCCGTTGCTGCTACCTTGTGCAACGGCAACACCGGTGTATGCGGCCACCAAGGCCGTGCTGGCAATTACCCACGCGCCTGCCGCGCGCCGAGATTGCGCGAGCATTCGCGTAGATATGTTTCTGAGCTTTTCCATACTAGTTTCCCTTTCACGAGTACACAGAACAAAGTGACTCCCCCGAGTAGCTTTTGTCGACATCAACACGCGCTAAGGCGTCGAAGGTAGAGCGCAGCGGTTGCTTAGATACGCGGCAATATGCGGCCACGTTGCGCGTCGAGCATGTGACGCAAATGTAATGTCATGCATGACCGACGGATCATTGAAGCCGAGCATACGTCGGAGAAGTATCAATCCATCCCTTGACGCGTTCAAAGCGCCGTCACCATCAATGTCGTAACCGTACCCGGCGGGTACATTGACATGCGTTGTCACCCCCAGCATGCGGCGAACGATCGCAAGCCCATCGCCGGTCGCCGTGACTTTGCCATCGCCATCCACATCGAGCGTGCACAGCCCGGTATCAAGCGCTCCATCAGCGCGGAACTTGTAGACACACATCTGGTTGTCACATTCGCCAACGATGAAAAATTCGCCGCTGCCATCGCGACTAGCGGCAATCTCGCGCACCTCGTTGCCAAGCGTGTTTGAGCTGAATGCAGTGCTCATCACAAACGTCCCCGCGGCATCCCCATTGGGGCCGGTGAACGACGAATCTATGCTGCCGTCGACGTTCGGCGGTGTGCCTGTCCCGTTGCGGATCGCGGTCACGCAAATGCGCATCGTGCCGCTGTAACCGCCAACGCCGCTGCAATTGCCAAGCGTGAGAATGCGATTAGCGAAGGCGCCTGCGGGAGTGATCGCGAAGCTCACTGCACTGCCGACGTTGTTATAGACGACGCGGCCAGGCTC
Organism: Casimicrobium sp.; assembly: GCA_036733505.1. Classification (GTDB taxonomy): domain Bacteria; phylum Pseudomonadota; class Gammaproteobacteria; order Burkholderiales; family Casimicrobiaceae; genus Casimicrobium. The sequence continues at coordinate 6,220 of DAINAJ010000081.1, read as the reverse complement.
GCTCGGAAACGGCAGTCCGCTGCTGAAACTCGTGGCAATCGTGCCGCCGCTGTTGATGCGGTACATGCACTGACTCGCGCTTGAATTGCGGAAGTACTCGCATTGCATGAGAAAACGGCCGTCGGCCTGCATGCGCACAGTCCTGCCCACTTCGTTGACGTGAAGGTTGTTCTCGTTGACCGTGTTGATGACCAACCGCCCGCCGCTGCCGATCGGCAAAGACTCACCGCGAAAGTCGTCATCGAAGGTCCCGTCACGATTGAATTTCGTCATGCAAATCTGCGACGGACCGCCGACGCTCAAGAAGCCGCACGTTCCGACCAACAGCGTCTTACCCTCAGCCGTCGTCTCGACGCTCGCCGCGTGGCCTTGCCCGTCACTATTGAAGTAACTCGGCACACGAAAGATGCCGCGACCATTGGTGTCCGGGTCAATACTCGCGCGGGCATGCGTTGGTGGCTTCAGAAAACCAAAGTCGGTGCTGTTGTCATCGAAGCTGCCGTCGGTCGCGCGCAAACGCGCAATGCAACTGTAGTTTCCGCATTCACCGACCAACACGATGCGCCCATCAATGCGTTGCAGCGTCAAATCAAACAAGCGCTCATTGCTACTGTTGCCGCCCATCGAAATTGGCACGATGAACGCGCCATTGCCGGGACTCGCGGCGTTCGACCCGTCGAAGCTCGCATCAAGCGCGCCATTGGCGAGTAGTCTCGCCACACAAAAACGTCGAAGCCCTGTTACAGGTTCATCACATGTGCTGGCAACAAGAACGCGCCCGAGGTCATCAATGGCAAGTTTTACCGCGCGACTACTTACGCCCAGCGACACTTTCAGCGTGGGGACGATGATTTTTCCAACAACCGTCTGCGCTGCGCCACCGCCATCAAACGAAGCGTCTGCGCTGCCGTCGGCATTGAGCCGCGCGACGCAAAGACGGTATTCTGGATTTCCGCCAATACAGCGCCCTGCAACGACGATGCGCCCGTCGTCCTGCAGCGCGATGGCCAAGCCTTCGTCGTTGGTCGCGACGTTGGGAATGCGTGCGACGCCCGTGCCGTTGGCAAACGCGGCGAAGCTAGTCGGAGCGAAAACCAGCATGATCGCTGCAAGTGTTGCTGCGATCACGCGGCGTGCCTCAATTATCTGTTCAGCGACGAGCAGGTTTGGTTTAGTGAGTGAATCGTGTGCGCGGTCAATCATGGGCACCTCAAACAATAGAAAGCTCAATGTTGAAGATTCGACGGCCGTTAGGCGAGTAGCGAGCGACGAATTGCGGGTGACGCAACTTGAAGTGAGGCCGCGTGCGCGTCGTGGTGTGCATTCGCTGCGATTTCAATGGACACTTTTGTTAACTTCCCAAACAACACGCGCTAAGGCGCAGTCACTTGAGAACGAGGAATACGGCAGCGCTTGCGCAAGTACGCCTCAATGTCGGTCCACGTCGCACGACGCGCATGGGGCGCGAACGTGATTCCGCCAAGGACAGCTGCATCGGTGAACCCCAGCATGCGTCGCACCAGCAGCAGTCCGTCCCGTGATGCATTCAGTACGCCATCACCATCGATGTCATAACCATGCCCTGCGGGCACGTTGGCGTTGGTCGGCGCGCCCAGCATGCTGCGCATGATTGCGAGGCCGTCGGAGGCGGCTGACACTCTTCCGTCGCCGTCCACGTCGTCGAGGCACAGCCCGGTATCGAGTGCGCCGTCTGGACGGAATTTGTACACGCAGATCTGGCTGTCACATTCGCCAACGATGAAGATTTCGCCATCAGCGTTCGCGACGATTTCGCGAGTGTTGTTGTTGCGAACTGTGAGGCCGCGCGTGCGGAAATAAAACGTCCCCGCTTGATCGCCGTTCGGGCCGATCAGTGATGCGTCGATCACGCCGTCAGCATTTGCTGCACCAGTGCCGTTGCGTATCGCAGTCACGCAACTGGTGCCACCCGTGTAACCGCCTACGCCGTCACAGTTTCCAAGAGTGACGATACGATTGGCGTTTGCGCCGGTGCCGGGCGTAATCGCGAAGGCGAGCGCGTCGCCGATGGCGTTGTAGACCACACGGCCGGGTTCGCTAGGAAAGGAAAGACCGCTGCTAAAGCTCGTCGCCACGTCGCCGCCGGTGTTGATGCGATACATGCACTGGCTCCAGCTTGACGTGCGAAAGTAGCCGCACTGCACCAAAAATCGCCCGTCGCTCTGGATTTTGATGTCGGCAGCGCGTTGCTTCACGTCATTGCCCGACTCGTCGACGGTGACGATGCGCACGCGACCTCCTTGTCCGACGGGTAGCGAATCGCCGCGAAAGTCGGTGTCGAAGCTTCCGTCACGATTGAACTTGGTGAGGCACAGTTCGAGCGCGCTCGTGCCGCAGGTTCCAGCGACCACGATCTTGCCTTCGTTCGTCGTTTCGACCGCGACAGCATCGCTGACACCGGCCCCGTTGAATTTGCTCGGGAAGCGAAACAAAAATCTGCCGTTGACCGCCGGATCGCTTGGGGGTCTATCGGCCACAGCAGGGCCAACAAGACCGAAGTCGCCCGCATCGGTATCGAAGCTACCGTCGCTGGATCTGAGTCGCGCCACGCAGGCGTAGTTTGCGCATTGCCCGACCAAGATAATTCGGCCATCAATGCGTTGCAGTGCGAAATCCGACAGCGCCTCGCCAAGGCTTGTGGTGATACGTAAGCCAAAGCGGCCATTGCCCGGATTGGCCACGTCTGGCCCGTCGAACGCCTCGTCGTAGCTGCCATCGGGATTGAGGCGAGCGAGGCAAAAATTGTCAACGTTCGACACATCACAGGTGGTCACGACGACGATTTTTCCGTCGACGGCAATCGCCACCTTAACCGCGCGTAAGAAGCTCGACGTGTGCATAGACAACCCATCGATGACGAGCTTTCCCGGCACGGCGCCGTTCGCGTTGAACGTGGCGTCCATCGTGCCATCTGCATTGAGGCGCGCTACGCAAAGCTTCGCGCCGCTCTCACCACACCGCCCGGCCACCACGATCTTGCCGTCGCTCTGCAATGCAATGCCATAGCCTTGGTCACTGCTGGTCAGGTTGGGCACGCGTGCAATGCCAGTGCCAGCCGAGAACGCAGCGAAGCTTAGGCTGGGCAGCAGCAGCGTCGCAACGGTGAGGCCAGCAGTTACCGACGAACTCAAAAGTGCCAGCATGCGCTTGTAGCGCCATACGCGGAAAGCGCGTTTTTCAATTGCAGCAAACGTCATCCCGCTATCCTTCGCTGCGCACAGCAGGCTGATAAACGTTAGGAGCGTGGCACTCCATAAAGCGATCCGGTGCGGCGAGCGGCTTGAAGCCAAACTTGGCGTAGAGGCCATGCGCATCACGCGTGGCCAACATCATTCGACGTAGACCTTGAAGTTCTGGGAGGACAGTGAGCGCGCTCATCATGCGAAACGAAATCCCCTTCCCGCGATGCGCCTCGAGCACGTAGACGTCCGCCACGTACGCAAACGTTGCCGTGTCCGTAATCACGCGCGCGAAGCCAATTTGTGCGCCGTCCAAGTACGCGCCAACGCACACTGAGTTGCCTACCGCTCGCTCGACGGTAGCGCGGGGAATGCCGAGCGACCAGTAGCTTTGCGTGAGAAACGCGTGAATGGCGGGCACGTCCAAGCGCGACGTGTCGGTGGAAATTTCGATGATGTTCACGCGTTCGTCTCTCTAAATCAGTGAGAATAAGTTGAATTTTTTTCGCGATCTGCTGCCGCGATGGTCAGGAGCGAAACCGCGAGCGCGAGGCTGTACTCGACGCCGCCGGTGCCGTGTTCACCGACAAACCAACCGAGCTTGGCGTGAATGATGACGATGCCCATCACATCAATGAACAGAAGCGCCGCCACGCCCCAACGCACGCAACGACCAGCGATCAGCAGCACCCCGGAAGCGATCTCTGCCACCGTGATGCTCCACACGATGAGCAGCGCCATTGGCCAGCCGCGCGCCGCGAGAAATTCTGCAAATCCGGGAATGGTGCCGTTGTAGATGCGCACGACAGCGTGAGCCAAGAATAAGATCGCGGTAACTACGCGCAACACTACGATCGCGTGGGCGAGCGTAAGAAAGGGAAAAGCACGCAGAATGGATGACATGTGTATCAACTTCGACCAGTGGAGTTTGAAATGGGTTGTTCGGCGGGTAGCATCGACCATGGCGCTGCGTCCGCCGATTTCGAGTCGGCAAGGCGCAGCGCGGTAGCGTCACATCTTCAATCTCTCGGAATACTTACATCGTAAGTTTAGTGCAGTTTCTTACGGCGTAAGTTAATTTTGAAAATTTACTGTCTTTATGAGCGATAAAAAACCCGCGAAACGCTTTCCCGAGGTGGCTCGGACCAAGCGCGTGGCGCTGACGCGCGAACGCATAGAAATCGAGGCGCTCGCATTGATTGATGCCGACGGAATCGATGCCTTCAGCACGCGCAAATTGGGCGCGCGATTGGGCTGCGAAGCGATGAGCATCTATCACCACTTTCCGAGCAAGGCGCACATCCTCGATGCACTCGTGGATCGCGCGTTGGGCGGGATGCCGATTCCCGACAAATCGTTGACGCCGGCGCAACGCCTGCGCGGGTTTGCGCAAAGCTGGCGGGCGTTTTCGCTGCAACACCCCCGCTTTCACGTGTGGCTCTCCGTGTACCAATGGAATTCGCTGATCGGCACGCGTTACATGAACGAGATGTTGGACTGCTTCTACGATGCCGGACTGTCGCCGGAAATGGCCGCGTACGGTTTCCGCGTGCTGGGTTATTACGTACAGGGCGTGACAATCGACGAAAGCATCGGATACGCCATGGGCCCGTCGTCGCTCAATCCGGTGCCGCCCGAGGTGTTGGCGCGCGACTTCCCCCGGGTCGCGCAGTCGCAGCTGCGCTTTACGCCGGAGCACTTTGATCGCATGTTCGAGATTGGGTTTGGCGCGCTGCTTCGGGAGCTGGGGCTCGAGTAATTCTCCCTCGGCGCTAGGGCAGCAGCTTTTCCCGCCGAACGACTGGCGAGTGGAGCTTTTGCCCATATTTTTGGTAATGTCGACTTGTACAATAAACCGCTTGTAACGACCGTCTGGCAGTCGGTTGCGCCTTAAAGCCAATCGTGCAGTGAATTTCACAACGTCGACCGAATCGAAATCGCCGCGCTCATCAAATCCTAGGCAGCCACATCATCATCGCCGCGCCGAAAATTCCGCCAGCGGTTGCAACCGTCAACAACGAAATTCCGACCGCTAATGCGAAGCGAAGCGCGGTGCTCGCGCGCTGCTGTGTGCGCAGATAAAGCTCCAACACCGCGAGCGGAACGAGCGTCTGCGCAAAGGCGAGAAACGTCAGAAACGGCCCGGTAAAAGCCTTCGGGTCAAAACCCACCGGCGCTTGGTGAATCAACAGCCACAACATCAGCCCGACGCGAAAGAACCAGACGCCGCTGACCACCAAGAATAGGCGCAACGCCCACCGTCGATGTGACGCAAAATCACGCGCCTTCGCGAAACGCCACGCAAGCGCTGCGCAGAGCAAAATGAGGAACGCATTAAGCGTGCTGCCGAGGTGTTGCGACGTGTCACCCACGGTTCCGCGCACCCACACGAGATACAGACTGCCTAAGCTGATCGTGACCGCGATCACCACGTAGAGCCGCCCGTTCCAACGATGCAGGACCGGCACACGAGCGCGCACAGCGGGCAAGAGCTGCAGCAGCCCGCCGAAGGTAATGATCGCCGCCATGAGTAAGTGCGTCGCAAGCAAAAAATTACCCGTCGTATCGCCGGCAATCATGCCGCGCGGCAGCACTTTGCGCCACGCATCAAAATCACCACGCACGGTTGAGCCACCGTAAAAAACTACGATGTACGCGAAGAAAAGTAACTGCCCAATTGCAGCAACTAAAAACCAAAATCTGCCAGCGTTGTTGAGCGCGGATTTTGCTGTCGCGCTCCAGTCGCGCGGAGAGGTACGGGCGTGAGTGTTCATAAGGCTCCTAGTTATTGCCTACGTTCGTAAATAGCAGTGGAAGCGCTGGTCGTTCGCGTGCGGCATTCCGCACGAAATACGCCCGAAACGGCGCGCGGTTAAATCAAATCGGGTCGCGCAGACGCCGCATACGGATCGTCGCGATGAGCAGTGCAGCAGCGATCAAAAGGCCTATCCAGAGCTCGGGACTGGCGAAGAATTTGCCGGGATCGGGGACGAGGTCTGCAC
>DAINAJ010000080.1:0-14339 GCA_036733505.1 Casimicrobium sp. | reverse complement strand
ATTGGAAAATCGACTAAGTAGAAAAAATGGCTGAAACAACCACGGGGTGGTCAATACCGCGTTGTAGCTGTTGGATCTCTGGATAGGTCATGCATCGCCGGATGGCAACGCGAGCGCGGCGTCGTGCTCGCGTAAGAGTTCAATGAATTTCAGGCCGGGACCCGACATTGAGCGATTGCGCAGCCATGCAGCGCCGAAGTGCGTGCGAATGCCGAAGTCAATCGCCGGCAGCACGACAAGATGGCCGCTACGAACCTCGGCATCGACCATAAACCTTGGCATCATCGAAACCGCGTCGGAGTGCATCAGAATGCTCTTCAGAACGCTGGAGCTATCGCATTCGATGCCTAACGGTTCATCGCGCGGCGCGGCCTCGCCGGAGGCCGCCGCAGCACCTGCAAGTAGCCGCTGCCGTGCCTCGGAGGGCAGTCTCGGGCCCGCCAGCGGATACGCAAACATGTCTTCGCGCCGCGGTGCCGGAAGCTTTGACAGTGGATGATCGGGCCGACACACTAGGATCGCAGCATGTTCGGCGAGCGGCGCCGACTGAAAGTCTTCGAATCGATTCATGTCGGCAAGCTCGGCCACGATGACATCGACTTCGCGTGCACGCGCACGCTCTGGCAATTCCTGCCACGGCGCAACGATGAGACGCACCCGCAAACGCGGGTGCAGGCGGTTGAGCCGCCCGATCACGGGGCCGATAAGCGCCGAGCCGCCGAACGGACCGACACCGATCCGTAGCTCGCCCAGATCAAGGCCCTTCGCCAATCGAATTTCGCGATCAAGGTCGCGTGCCGAAGCATTGAGCACGTCGGCATGGCGTATCAGTAGGCGTCCGATGTCGGTGGGCTCGATGCCAGCACGGCTGCGGTCGAACAACGATGCGCCAACGATCGCTTCGATCACCTGGATGCTGCGCGACAGCGCGGGCTGCGTTATGTGGAGCGCGTCGGCCGCTCGCCCGAAATTTCGATGTTCCGCGACTGCGAGCAGATGTTGGAGCTGGCGTAGACTAATCATCATGCCTCCTAGTTATCGTGATGATGTTATCAATGCATTGGACTTATTTTTAGCTTTTGTCTAACGTGCGGAACTAATGAGCAGCCGGTCACCGGCGCCACCCCGTTTCGGGCAAGGAGGAGATATGGATTTGCATCGCGCGATTGACGCGCCCACAGCACGCGGCAAATGCGATTGCTCGGGCTTGTTCCCTCTGAAGCGCTGGGGGGCACGTCGCCGCACCGTTCGGAACATGCGCTGAAGCGCGCACCGCCGCGGCGGCCAGACGTCACCCACTTTCAAAAATTAGAGCCTCCTGATCGATTTGCGGAACGTTGCAAACGCACGTTCCTGTTTACATAAAACACAGCCTATTTTTTGCGGCTACATCCACGCCACCGGAGATACCGATGAAACGACGCGACTTGTTCAAACACACACTATTGGCGGCCGGTGCGGGCCTCGCCGGAAGTTCCGAGCTTTTTGCTCAAACTCCCAAGCCCGCCACGGCTTACGCCGGGCAACTCGACATGCTCAAGGGGCAAGAAGGCATCGGCAATCCACGCGAAGCTCACGCCTACGCCATCGGCATGCAGGCATTTGAATACGGCTTCCCGCTAATCTACTTTGCGAACATTCGGTGGAAGTGGGCCAAAGACCCGAACTCGGCGCTCAGGCCGCTCAATTCATGGATATCCCCGAAGGATTTTGTCGCTACGTCCAACTACCGCGACGGGGGCTCTTTCAATACGGATACCGTCTACGCGGGCGGGTTTGTGGATCTGCGCAACGGCCCCATCGTGCTCTCTACGCACGACCCGGAGGGGCATTATTTTTCGGTTCAGTTGTCAGACTTCTACACCAACAACTTCGCGTACATCAGTAAGCGCTCGGGTGGGCCGATTTGGGGCAATTTCCTGCTGCTGCCACCCGGCTGGAAAGGCGCCGTGCCGGAAGGCAAATTTGAGCGCGCTTTACAGTGTGAGCAGAAATGGATTTTCGCGTTGATCCGCTTGCGAATTGATCAGGACGATCCGAAGGAAGTGGCGTGGGCCAAAGCAAAATTCGCGCAGGCAAAATTCACACCGCTTGACGACTATCTGGCCGGACGTAATTTCGTTCCCAATGACTACAACATCTACGACGTGACCCGCTCGGCGGGCAATCCGCTGCGTCCGTTCATCATCATGAATCACATGCTCAGCGAGAGTCCGCCGCGCGCCTCAGATGACATCCTGCTGCAAGGTTTCAAGACCGTCAACATTGGCGCGGGCATGGACCTGTCGAAGAACGATGCTGACACCAATCGAGGACTCGCGCGCGCTGCGCGCGACGCGCTACCTGCGCTGCGCTCGCATGTTGAGCGCCCGTGGGCGCGTTCCGTGAACGGTTGGTTCTACTTCCCGGCCAACATCGGTCAAGCACACACCAACGATTACATCATGCGTTCTGCGTGGCAATCGCTATGGGGCATCGTTGCCCATCCGCCGCACGAGTGCACGTACCTGTGGGCTTCGCTTGACCAGAACGGCGAACGACTCAACAGCAAAGGCAAGTACGAGCTTTACATGCGGAAGGATCAGTTCCCCAAGGTCGAAGCGTTCTGGTCCTTCACCATGTATCAGGATTTCAATCTCGTCGTGAACGACGCCAATCGCTGGGCCATCCGCGAAAACATGAAAGGACTCAAATTTGACACCGATGGTGGATTGCGCGTCTATATCCAAGCGGAGCGCCCGTCGGAAGATAAGGCGAGCAACTGGTTGCCCGCGCCAAAGGAAGGCAATTTCAACATCACTATGCGCAATTACATGCCCTCGCTTGAAATCATCGAACAGCGCTACGACCCGCCGGCGCTGACCCGCGTCGGTTGATAGCAACGTTCACAAAAAGGAGGCCCACATGAGTACACAGTTACAAAACATTCTGATCGTCAGCGTGATGATCGGATTCGCGTTGATGGAATACGTCACCCGTCGTTACAAAAACACGGTTAACGCGACCTCAAATGACACGTGGCTTGAGGTTCTCATGTTCCTCAGCCTGGTCGCGGTTACGCAGCCGCTGCTCATTTTCATTACGAACAAGCTCTGCGTGATGTTCATTCCCGAGATGCAGAATGCGTGGGCGAATTGGCCGTGGTGGGCAATGGTCGGTGCGTTGCTCGTCGCCGATGACATGACGCAGTACTGGTGGCACCGAGCTTCACACACTCCGCTGCTCTGGCCGTTGCATCGCGCGCACCATTCGGCGCCGTACATGAGCATTCGTGTGAACTACCGAAACAATTTTTTCTACTACTTGCTGATGCCCGGTTTGTGGCTTGGCGGTGTGCTGCTCTACCTTGGTTTTGGTGCGGTTTACGCCTTGTATATCGTCGTCAAGTTGACAGTCATTTTGGGGGCGCACTGCGCATGGCGTTGGGATGAACCGCTCTATCGCATTCGCGCACTGAGTCCGATCATGTGGGTAGTTGAGCGCACCATTTCCACACCCGCCACGCACTGGGCTCATCACGCGATCACGAACGCCGATGGCATCGGTCACTACACCGGCAATTTTGGAAACTTGCTTTTTTTCTGGGACGTGCTCTTTGGCAGCGCCCACATTACGCGCAAATATCCTGCCGCTGTCGGTCTGCAGGATGATCGACTGTTTGGTCACGAACGTTGGTACCACCAAATGTTTTACCCGCTGCTGCAATCAAAGCGCGAGCACAGCGCACTCAAATTCGGTGGCCACGCGTATGCAGAAGAGGAAACGAAATCTGACGCAGGGCCGGGCGTGCCGGGCAAGAGTGCGTAGTACGAGTCAATGCGATAGGCGCTCCGGGGTCCATGTTGAGACGGCGCGCGCCCAAAAATCAGCGATCGTTCGCACTTTACCAAGATCGTCTTGCTTCAGAAATTGCCACGCTTCCACGAGCGTTGGCAACGCGCGGTCTTCATCAATGGCCGCTGCCCGCGTTTGCTTGGACAACTTTTCTCCGTTGGCGTTTCGCACAATTGGCACATGCAGGTAGCGTGGCGTCGGGTAGCCCAGCCGCTGCTGCAACACAATTTGTCGTGCCGTGTTGCCGAGCAAATCCGCACCGCGCACGACGTCGGTCACGCCTTGCAACGCGTCGTCCACCACCACCGCCAATTGGTAGGCAAACAAACCATCTGCGCGGCGCAACACGAAATCACCAACATCGCGCTCGACGTTTTGCGAGGTCAATCCGTAACAACGATCAACGAACGAAATCTCCGGCGCATCATCCGCAATCCGCAGCCGCACGGCGCGCGTGGCACCGTCGGCCAAGTGCAACTCGCGGCAGGTGCCGGGATAAATGGTTTCGTGCTCTGCGTTGCGCGCAGCAACGGAGAGCTGGGCGCGTGTGCATTTGCATACGAACACATCGCCCGCGCGCGTCAGCGTTTGTAACGCCTCGGAATACAGCGCGGTGCGCTCGCTTTGGCGAACGACTTCGCCGTCATGCTCGAAACCATAAGCCGCAAGTTGCGCACGAATCTGGGCTTCGGCTTCGACGGAGCAGCGCGGCACATCAACGTCTTCAATCCGTAGTAACCAACGCCCGTCCGCCGCGCGCGCATCGGCGTAGCTCGCCATCGCCGCTACCAGTGAGCCGAAGTGCAGCGGCCCAGTGGGCGAGGGCGCGAAGCGGCCCACATAGGGCCGCGCCTCGCGCGTCAGGGCTTGGTGGGTGGCTGCCACTTCCAGCGGGTTTCTTGCATGCCGAGCACGACGTTCGGATACTCGAAGCGCCCGAGTGAGCCGTTGTAACGCGCCAGAGCGCGCACCACGTCGCCCTTTTCAATATCGAGATAGTGGCGAAGAATCGTGCAGCCGTAACGCAGGTTGGTACGCAGGTGAAAAAGGTTGTGATCCGCCGTGCCGATCAGGCGCACCCAGAACGGCATGACTTGCATGTAGCCGCGCGCCGACGCACTCGAAATCGCGTACTTGCGGAACGCGCTTTCGTGATTGATGACCGCGAGCACGAGCTGTGGGTCGAGGCCCGCGCGGCTCGATTCGTATTGCACTGTGGTCAAAAATTCACGGCGTTGTTCTGCGTCAGGCATGCGTGAGGCGAGTCGCGTGGACATCTCCGCTAGCCACGCCTGCACCACTGCCGGCTCGCCGATGAGGCGCGTCGCGCTCCGATCCGCAATCGCAGAAGCCATCGAGGTTTGTACGCTGTGTGAGAGCTTTTCTTCGGCTTGTGCGCCGGCGTGAGCGGTCGTTTGCGCTGCGAGTAGCAACGCAAACAACGCATAACGAAACTTACGCAAGCGCTTTGCTAACAACATTGGCAACGAAATCCGCGACCTCTGCCAGCGGCATTTTGGTGGCGGCTGTATCGTGACGCGCCTGATATTCCACCGCGCCTTCTTTGAGGCCGCGATCGCCAATCGTAATCCGGTGTGGAATGCCGATGAGTTCTAGCTCCGCAAACATAACGCCCGGACGCTCACCACGATCATCGAGAACGACATCGATCCCGCGCTGGGTCAGATCGTTGTAGAGCGCGTCAGCAGCTGCTTTCACCTCCGCGCTGCGGTCGTAACCGAGCGCAGCAATGGCCACCGTGAACGGTGCCATCGGCGTCGGCCAAATGATGCCCTTGTCGTCATAGTTCTGCTCAATCGCGGCGGCCACGACGCGCGTGACGCCGATGCCGTAGCAGCCCATTTCCATGACCTGCTCTTTCTGGTCTTTGTCCAGAAATTTCGCACCGAGCGCAGCGGAGTACCGTTGGCCAAGTGCGAACACGTGCCCGACCTCGATGCCGCGACGCAGCGAGAGCACGCCCTTGCCGTCGGGAGAGGCGTCGCCCTCGACCACATTGCGAATGTCGGCAACGACGTCGGGTTCAGCGCAGTCGCGCGCCCAGTTGCCGCCCGTGACGTGATAGCCCGCTTCGTTGGCGCCGCACACAAAGTCGGACATGACGGACGCCGCGCGATCGGCGACAACCGTGACCTTGCCCGGATGCGCTTTTCCGTGACGTGGGATCGGACCGCAATATCCAGGCTCGACGCCAAGGTGCTCTTCGATTTCATCGGGTGTGGCGGGGCGGAAATTCGCCAGCGCCGCAACTTTACCGAGCTTAATTTCGTTGACCATGTGATCGGCGCGCAGCATGCAGAGCACAAAGCCCGTGTCGCTCATGTACATCATCGCTTTGAGCTGACGCTCCAGCGGCACTTTGAGGAACGTGCTCACGTCTTCGCAAGTTTTTTGGCCCGGCGTGTGAACGATCGCAAGCGCTGCGCTCGCGGCGGCACGCGGCGTGGCGGGCATCACACCCTCGGCCATTTCAATGTTTGCCGCGAAGTCCGACGTCGGGCAGTACGCGATCACGTCTTCGCCGCTTTCCGCCAGCACTTGAAACTCGTGAGATGCGAAGCCGCCGATGTTGCCGGTGTCGGCGTTCACAGCGCGAAACTCAAGCCCAAGGCGCGTGAAAATTTTCGAGTAAGCGTCGTACATCGCTTGATAACTCTTCATCAGCGATTCTTTGTCCGCGTCGAACGAATACGCATCCTTCATGATGAATTCGCGCGAACGCATCACACCGAAGCGCGGGCGGCGCTCGTCGCGAAACTTCGTTTGGATGTGATAGAGATTCATCGGCAGTTGACGCCACGAGCGCAACTCTTGTCGCGCGATGTCGGTGATGACTTCTTCGCTCGTCGGTTGCACAATGAAATCGCGGTCGTGGCGATCTTTAATGCGCATCATCTCGGGGCCCATCTTGTCCCAGCGGCCCGATTCCTGCCACAGTTCAGCGGGCTGAATCACTGGCATCAAAAGCTCCACCGCACCCGCCGCGACCATCTCTTCGCGCACGATTTTTTCGACTTTGCGCAGCACACGGACGCCCAGCGGCATCCAAGTGTAAATACCTGCGCCGAGTTTTTTAATCATGCCCGCACGCATCATCAATTTGTGCGAGACGATTTCGGCTTCAGCCGGGGCTTCTTTGACGGTGGAAATAAAAAATTGGCTGAGTTTCATAAAGGCAACGAACAAGTACGACGATCAACGCCGTGAGAAAGTGGGACGGACGTGTCGCGACCACGCGAACTTCCGGCAAGAATGCAATTTTCGCCTATTCTTTGGTTATGAACGAATTTGCGCCAGTTCGCGTTGTCAATCCTCCTGTGGGCGTGGCTGCAAGCGCGTTGGTTCTTGACTCGCCGCACAGCGGTCAGCACTACCCTGCGGACTTCGGCTTCGCGTGCGATTTTGCGCGTTTGCGCCGAGCCGAAGATACCTATGTGGATGACCTTTATAGCTTCGCGCCCGAGCTTGGCGCGACGCTGGTGTGCGCAGAATTTCCACGCAGCTATCTCGACGCGAATCGTCGCGTGGAGGATTTCGACACCACGTTGGTCGACGGCCGCTGGCCGCACGCCGTGGACCACTCGCCAAAGACAGCCGCGGGCATTGGCTTGGTGTGGCGTGTCCTCGATGACAAGTCGCCCATCTATGGTCGCAAGCTAAGTGTGACCGAGGTTGAGCGCCGGATTGCGACGTGTCACGTGCCTTACTGGGCTGCTTTGACGACGGCGATTGAGGCGGCGCACGCGAAACACGGTGGCGTGGCGCACGTCAATTGCCATTCGATGCCGGCCGTCGCTGGTGCCTTGTCCTGGGTGAAAGTTGGGACGTCGTTCCCCGACATTGTGTTGGGGGACCGCGATGGGAGTACGTGTGCGCCGGAAATCACACAGCTCCTCCACGACGCGTTTCTTGCCGAGGGGCTGAGTGTTGCCATTAACGACCCGTACAAGGGGGTGGAGCTGGTCAAACGCTTCGGCAAGCCGCGCGCAAACCGCCACAGCATCCAAATCGAAATCAATCGTAAGCTCTACATGAACGAAGCGACGCGCGAGCGCAATGCAAATTACGGTGCGCTCAAAGCTTCGCTGGCGCGGGCAATAAAAAAGCTCGCCGCGTTTACGGAGAGCTTTGAGGGCAAGGGCTAGCTTCTAGTGTGGCGATCGCCGTTAAGTGGGCGAATCCTGGGAACGTCTAGTCTCATGCGTTAGCCACCCAGCGACGCGACTTTCGGGGGGGAGTGTCGGTTGCGCGCTTCGTGACGGATGCGCGCGCTGCGCCGGTTTGGGGCTGGCGCAGGCTGCGCTTCTGGGCTTGGAGCTGCCCGTTGTTTGCTTAGAACTTGTAGCCGACGCCTACGCCAACGGCGATGGGGTCAAGCTTGACGTGGCTGATCTTTGTGCCGTCGAGGAACACGTCGGACTTAATCCAGATCTTCTTAACGTCAACGTTGATCGACCATTTCTTGTCGATTGGGATGTCAAGACCGGCTTGGAGCGCAGGGCCAACGCTGTATGCGTCGAGCGTCACACGTTTGCCAAGGGCAGACATGTTCACATTCATCGTGTACGTCAGGTTCGCGCCGACACCGATGTAGGGCTGAACAGCGGCACCCGGCATCGGGCGATATTGCAGGGTCAACACTGGCGGCAGGTGTTTGAACGTGCCGATCGGGGTTCCACCGATGCTCACGGTTTGCTTTTGTGGAACCGTCAGGATGAGTTCAGCCGACAGGTTCGGCGAGAAGAAGTACGTGAAGTCAACTTCTGGAATAGTCTTGTTGTTGACGGTGATCGCGTCAGCGGGTGCGACGCTTGGAATTGCGTCGGACTTGTTGGCGAAGTCCAGATTGACGCCGCGAACGCGGACCATCAGATTGGACAAATCCTGCGCTGCAGCAGGCAGGGCGGCAACGCCAAGTACGGCGGCTACGGCGAGGCTAAGGGCTTTCATATCGTTTCCTTCTTTGAAGTTCGCCAACTTCAGCGAGGATGACCAGTGCACCCCCTACGGCGGACACCCATCGTGGTGTTCGCTGAAGTGACAGTACGAATACTACGGACAGCTACATAGCCTTGTTTTGACGAGGGTCAAACAAATGCTGCATTGCGGTATCTTCATGTGCTCGGGGTGTCTCCACGACATAACGCGCGCTCCCGCGACTCGTCGCTCGGTCCGTCGTTTCATGGAAATCAGCTTTAGCCGGTTCGGTGTTGCCGCTACGCTTCAACGATGCGCTCGATATCCCTTTACTCATCTGAACCCGCCCGTGGCTGGCTGCCGTGGGGCGTTCTTGTTCCGTTCCTTCTCATTCTGTTCGTCGCGGTTCCGGATGTGGCTGGTTCTAAAGTACTTCAGTACTTTCATCTTGCCGATGCCCAATGGCAACCCATCGGCATGCTGGGTTTAGCGTTGTTTTTGGTCGTACCGTTTCTCGCGACGGGGTTGCTCGTCCTCGCCTGGGTTCACTGGGTTGAACGGCGCTCGCTGGCGTCGATTGGGCTCACACGACCGGGTGGCTTCGCGTCCCTAACGCGTGGGATTGGCGTAGGGGTGGCGACTTCGTTCGCCCTCGTCGTGATGATTTGGATGGCCGGTGGTTATTCGGCGCAAGGCTACGCGAGCGCGTTTTCGTCGCCGGTGGCGTTAATGAACATCGCAATTTTGCTGCCGTGCTTCGTCATTCAGGCGGGCGTGGAGGAAGTCATTTTTCGTGGATGGCTCATGTCGGTGTTCGCGCGCAAGTTCAACGTTTTCATCGCAATCACCGTCACCTGCATTGTGTTCGCCGCGCTCCATTTCGGACGAAAAACGCCGTGGCATGACACGGTACTCATATTAGCCTTTTCATTATTTGCCTGTGTTTGGGCGCTGAAAGCCGGCAGCATCTGGAGCGTCATGGGCTGGCACGCCGCGTGGAATTGGCTGCTGGCCGTCGGCTTTGAAGTTCCAGTCACTGGCCTCGACGCAAAAATGCCGGCGCTGT
Source organism: Casimicrobium sp. (assembly GCA_036733505.1). Taxonomy (GTDB): domain Bacteria; phylum Pseudomonadota; class Gammaproteobacteria; order Burkholderiales; family Casimicrobiaceae; genus Casimicrobium. The sequence continues at coordinate 4,501 of DAINAJ010000080.1, read as the reverse complement.
TGGTGAAGTTGGCGCCTCAGGGTTCCGTGTACCTGACCGGCGGCACGCAGGGGCCGGAGGGCAGCGTGCTCTGCGGTCTGTTCTTCTTGGTCGGCATTGCTGTTTTGCTTTTGCGCGAGCAAGTCCCACCCCCTGGGACAGGTGCGAAACTTTGAATCTCGTGTGATGCCCGCTTTCATCACGTCGACGATGCATTCGTACAACTAGTGCGAGCGGTGCGTCGGTTGGCTGATCTCAAAGTCTCAAATTACTCCGACGTGTCTACGCACGTTTCCGCCTTTTGGGATTTTTTCCTCGCCCGATGCGCGCAGGCTAAGTTCCTCAGGCATTTTTTGACGCCTGACGCAAGGACGTCGTCGGCGTCAGGCTGGCTAAACGAGTTTTCGGCGCGCCTCCTACAATTGCCACATGCAACCTCAGCAATTTCACCTCCCCGATCCGCGAGCATTCCCGATTTATGAGGGCACGCCGCCCAATCCATTGATTGACTTGGCGCTGGCGTCGCTCGCCGCAGAACTAGGCGTGATTCAAGAAAAGCGCGACACCGAGTTGCGCGAATTGCTGGCGCAATATTTGGTGATTAACGAGGTGACGGTGATTGCCGATGCGCTGGCGCGCTCGCCGTCGCTTGCCGTGCAGCGGCACATCACGCGAGTGTTGGCGCTTGCTCACGTTGAGGCTGGGCGCTCGCGTGGCGATGCGGGGTTGCCTACGACGGTGTTTGCGATTCCCTTGGTGATTGTCGCGGGTAATCCGACGGCGGTGAATGTTCCGGGCGCGCTGCCCAATATCGACGAGTTTGTGGGCCTGATGAAAGGCGCGTCGGCGCTGCGCGGGAACCAGAGTTTCGGCCTCTCCAACGCGTTGGCGTCGGCGGGGGCGTTTGCGTTGGAAAAATTGCCTGCGAGCTTGGCGTGGTGGAACCTCACGCCGGGCGCGCCAGTGGCCATCGACAAAGCGTCGTTGCCCGTCCCCGCGAATCAAGAGAGCGTGTTTTTGCGCTTTCTCGTCGGAACCGCAGTGGCTGGCCCAAGCGTGGATTTACTCACCGACAACGACACCGGCAAATGGGGCATGCCGTTCACCCAGGCGTTCGCCAAACAGTTGGGCGGCGGCAACTTGTCGCTCTTGGCGATGCCGCGACCGCCCCGCTCGCCGCTCGCCGCGCTATTTCATGGCCGCGCTGCGCAGCGCGAGGTGTCGTTGCAGCTCTTCGCGACCAACGCGATTCGCAAATTCCGCTCTGGCGTGGGCGAGCCTGAAGCCGTAATCTCGGCGCATCGGACCGACGCTGGCGGCGAGGTGCGTTTGTCGCTCTCGAATGTGTTCGATGAGAAGGGTGCGGAAGGCTTCCGGGCCGAACTCTTCCCAACGGATCGCGCGCAGGACGTGGCGGTGATGATGCGCGACTTGCTCGCCGAATGTGGCGTCGCGTCGGTCACGATTTTGGCGGATGTGTTCCCCGACATCGACGCCGAGACCAAGCTCCCGATGCTGTTTCGCGCGGACGCTTTGGACGGTGCGGCACACAAGGCGATTCGCGCCGAGAACCTGCATTGACGTGCCGGTTTCAACGAAAGGGCGACTTTACAGCTTTTTGGCTCCATCGACTGTCGGATGGTCATTCTGGCCGAATTAGTTGATAAGTCGATATGTGAGAATAAGTGCCTTTAAACGCCTACTGGCAGTCGTTGGACGCCAAAAGTTGTATCGTGTAGCTGCTCGTAGTTTTTGCGTGTACCCGAGGCCAGCAACGTCAACTTAGTCGGAACCACCTCGCGTCGCTCGGTTCCAATGCATGTCCCGGCGCTCTTTCGTCGTTCATCAATGTCCGTCGTCGTTCGTCGCAGCTATTGTTCAAAAATCGCCTGTAGCCCGCATACTCCCGCCTCACTCGAAACGTCATGAATCCTCTCAACTATTTCCCTTCCCGTCGCAGCGCCTATTTCGCGGGCTTTCTCATTTGCGCCGGAATGATCGCGTACGCCGTCTATTTGCAATACGTCGAGCTCATGGAGCCGTGCCCCATGTGCTGGTTTCAGCGCGTGGCCGTGGTTGCGCTCGGACTCGTTTTCCTTGCGGGCGCGTTGGCGAATCCAAGCGTGCGTGGAGCGCGAGTCGTCGCGTGGTTTGGCGTACTCACCGGCGGTGCGGGCGTTGCGCTAGCGGCGAGGCATCTGTGGATTCAATCGTTGCCGCCAGATCAATTGCCGAGTTGCGGCATGGGCATCGGTTACATGCTCGAATCGCTTCCTTTTTTGGACGTGTTTGCGCGCGCGCTCAAGGGCAGCGTGGAGTGCAACAAAATTGATCTCGTGTTGGGGCTGCCCATCCCCGCGTGGATGCTCATCTTTTTCGTGATCGCGGTTATCGTTCCGTTCATGCTTATTCATCACCGCCACCGTGGCGGCTAATTTTCAAACCGTATGAAGACACTGCTTTTGACTGTACTTGCAACGCTCATCCCGATGGCGCTTTCGGCGCAACCCTTGAATCCGCCTGCTACGCCTGCGCGACCTGTTGTCGATACGGTGCACGGCACCAAGATCACTGACGCCTATCGCTGGCTTGAAGACAACAAGAGCGACGAGGTTGTTAAGTGGACGCGTGCGCAGCATGACGCAGCGCTGTTGTGGCTCGACAAACATTCACCGCCAGTGGCGGGTTTGAAGGACGAGTTGACTCGCTACACCGATCGCACGATCACCTCGCCGCCGTCGTTCTACAAAGGTCGTGAATTTTTCACGCGCAAAGTAAAAGGCGAAGCGCAAGCCAAGCTCTACACGCGTCTCGACGGCAAAGACGTGTTGTTGTTCGATCCCGTAAAGCTCGATCCCACCGGAAAATCTTCGCTTTCGGGAAACTCATATTCGCGGGACGCGAGCATCATCTCTGTCGGCGTGCAAGTCGCGGGCGACGAATTGCCGACGCAATATCTGATCGACAGTAAAACGGGGGCGCAGCTGTATGCCCCGTTGGTGCAAGTGCAGGGCGTCTCGTGGACCGCCGACAACAAAATTGTCTACATCGAGCAGCGCACTCAAGAGCAAATCACCAAGCAATTGCCGCTCTTTTGGCAGCGGCTAAAACTCGGTGAGTCGGTCAAAGACGCACCGGTTGTTCACAAATGGGCAGACGCAAAGAACTGGGGCAGCGTGGCCGATTTTGAGTATTCGCCATACACCGTGTACGACCTCGGCGAAGGTTGGCAGCAAAACACAATTTCCATCGCGCGTACTGGTAGCAAAGACACGCCGCGCGTGATTTTTGCGGAGAAGGGCGCCCGCGCGACGATCACGATGATTGGCGACACAATCTACGCGCGCACCACCGCAAAGTCGCCGAACGGCCGCTTGCTAAAAGCGAGCGTCGCGAAGCCAGAATTCAAAGACTGGATCGAGATCGTGCCCGAGGAAAAGGGCGTGGTGCTCGAGTCGTTCGTAGTGACGAAGAAGAACATCATCGTGCTCGAAAAACGCGAATTGCTCAAGCGCGCGCGAGTGCTCGATCTCACCGGCAAATTCGTTCGAGACTTGCCAGCGCCCGAATTCGGAAGCATCGCCGGCATGAGCTATGACCGCGATAGCAACACGCTCTACGCGTCGCTCTCCACGTTCATCGCGCCGTTCAAGCTCTACAAGCTAGACGCTGACAAACTCGAATGGCAGTTCTTGTATCAAGACGAATCGGTCCTAGAAACCAAAGACATTGAGACTAAGCAGGTGTACGTGACGAGCCGTGATGGCACCAAGGTACCGATGTTCGTGAGCTACAAAAAAGGCACAAAACTCGACGGTAACAATCCCGCGATGATTTACGGGTACGGTGGCTTCAATGTAGGCATCAAGGTGAGCTACCTTGGTGCGTTCGCAACGCTCGTGAACCGCGGCGTGGTCGTCGCCCAGCCAGGCCTTCGCGGCGGCGACGAATATGGCGAGTCGTGGCACGAAGGCGGCATGCGCGGCAACAAGCAGAACGTATTCGACGACTTCTACGCCAGCGCCGAATGGCTCATCAAAGAGGGCTACACCACGTCAAAACGACTCGTTGCGTTCGGCGGCAGCAATGGTGGCTTGCTCGTTGGCGCAGCAGCCACGCAACGCCCGGATTTGTTCAACGGCATCGTTTGCTCCGTGCCGCTGCTTGACATGGTGCGCTATCACAAATTCCGCATCGCTCGTTACTGGATTCCCGAATACGGCGACCCTGACAAGGCGGAAGATTTTGCGTGGTTGCTGCGGTATTCGCCGTATCACAACGTGCGGAGCGGCTTGAACATGCCGACGATGCTCGTGATCGCCGGAGAAAATGACACCCGCGTCGATCCGTTGCACGCCAAGAAATTCGTCGCGTTAGCTCAAGCAAACCCCGGACAGATCAATCCGGTGATGCTCAAAATGGATTACGACTCCGGCCACGGCACCGGCAAGTCCACCGCGCAGCAGGTAGAAGACCGCGAGACGTGGTTGCGCTTTATTCTGGCGATGACGCGCTAATTTTT
>DAINAJ010000079.1:12951-14366 GCA_036733505.1 Casimicrobium sp. | reverse complement strand
GTTTGTGCGGAACGACGCGCGGCACTTGTTTTGCCACAGGTGTAGAGGCGATCTTTCAGTACGTCGAGGTAGAACCCACCCAAGTCTTCCGAGCAGAAACCTTGCAGGAGTTGCATGACGACGTGAAACTCGTAGCGCTCGTACGCGGCCACAACTTTCGCCGCCATTTCACGCGTCATCGCCACGGCGTAACGGTCGATTTCGGTCATTTGCTCCAGCGGCACCGCGTCTTTCGATGCGTCGAAGTCGGAGGTGTTTGCAAGCAGGAAGCGCACCGTATTGCGGATTCGGCGATACGTTTCGGTGACGCGCTTCAAGATTTCGTCGGACAGCGCAAGTTCGCCCGAGTAATCCGTCGCCGCTACCCACAGACGCAAAATCTCCGCGCCCAGCGAGTCGCACACCTTCTGCGGCGCGACGACGTTGCCGAGCGATTTGCTCATCTTGCGGCCGTTTTGATCGACCACGAATCCGTGCGTTAACAGTTCGTCATACGGCGCGCGACCATTGATCATCGAACTTGTCAGAAGCGACGAATGGAACCAACCGCGATGCTGATCCGATCCTTCGAGATACATGTCCGCCGGGAATTTGCTCTGCGCCGCGTGTGACCCACGAAGCACCGTTTCATGCGTCGTGCCTGAGTCAAACCACACGTCGAGCGTGTCCGGATTCTTGACGTAGTCTTTGGCGTCGTCACCGAGCAAATCGACAGGGTTCAGCGTCTGCCACGCCTCGATGCCGCCCTGCTCTACGTGCTTGGCAACCGCCTCGAGAAGTTCGCTTGTACGCGGATGCAGCGCACCGGTTTCACGATGGATGAAAAACGCCATCGGCACGCCCCATTGGCGCTGACGTGACAGCGTCCAATCCGGGCGATTGGCGATCATCGCGTGCAGACGCGCTTGACCCCACGCGGGGAAGAACTTGGTGTCGCTTACGGCTTGCAACGCGGTTTGGCGCAGCGTCTTTCCACCCGCCTTCGGTGTTACATCCATCCCCGCGAACCACTGATTGGTCGCGCGGTAGATGATCGGCGTGCGGTGCCGCCAGCAGTGCATGTAGCTGTGCTGAAACTTCTCGGCTTTGAAGAGCGAACCTTTGGCGCGCATGTGCTCGACGATCTTGGGATTGGCGTCCCAGATCGACAGTCCGCCGAACTCCGGCAGGCTGTCAACGTATTTGCCGTCGCCCATGACCGGCGTCAACACTTCGGTGTCCTTGACGCCGTTTTCGCGGCACGACAGAAAGTCTTCGATACCGTAAGCCGGCGCCGAATGCACGATGCCGGTACCGGTGTCGAGCGTGACGTAATCGCCGAGGTACACCGGGCTCAAGCGGTCGTAAAACGGATGACGGAACGCGACGTGATCCAGCGCTGCGCCTTTGCACGTTGCGATGACCTTGCCCTGCAT
>DAINAJ010000079.1:0-12851 GCA_036733505.1 Casimicrobium sp. | reverse complement strand
ACGCGACGTGATCCAGCGCTGCGCCTTTGCACGTTGCGATGACCTTGCCCTGCATGCCCCACGATGCAAGACACGTTTCGACGCGATCTTGCGCCAGCAGCAACAGCGGACGCGCCGCATCGGTCGTTTCGACCAGCGCGTAGTCGAACTCCGGATGCAAGTTCAGAGCTTGGTTCGACGGCAGCGTCCATGGCGTCGTCGTCCAGATCACGAGATAACCGTGATCGTGCGGCAGCTTCGGCAGACCAAACGCCTTCGCAAGTTTGTCCACCTCGGCAAACGCGAAACCCACGTCCACCGCGATGTCGGTTTTGTCTTGATATTCGACTTCCGCTTCGGCAAGCGCAGAGCCGCAATCGAAGCACCAGTTCACCGGCTTCAAACCGCGGAACACGTAGCCTGCGTCGTAGATTTTCCGCAGAGCGCGGATTTCGTTGGCCTCGGCGACCGGATTCATCGTGGTGTATGGGTTTTCCCATTCACCGAGAACGCCCAAGCGCATGAAGTCTTTGCGTTGTTTGTCGATCTGCTCGGTGGCATACGCGCGGCTCTTAGCTTGCACTTCTTGTGGTGGCAAGCCTTTGCCGTACTTTTTCTCGATTTGGATTTCGATCGGCATGCCGTGGCAATCCCAACCGGGCACGTATGGCGCGTCGTAGCCCGCCATTAATTTCGACTTAACGACGATGTCTTTCAACACTTTGTTGACGGCATGTCCGATATGGATGTCGCCGTTGGCGTAGGGTGGCCCGTCGTGCAACACCCAGCGCGGGCGGCTCGCTGCTTTGGCGCGGATCGCGTGGTAGAGCTTCTTCTCGGTCCATTCGGCGACCCAAGCTGGCTCGCGCGCGGCCAAGTTGCCGCGCATTGGAAAAGGCGTGTCAGTGAGATTGAGCGTGGACTTGTTGTCCGCTTTTGCGGGCGCGTCAGTTTTTGTATTCATGATCGATAACGGCGAAATTTTCTATTTCGTCATTCCGGCGAAAACCGGAATCCAGTGCGTTGTGAGGAAAGCCAACAGGGAGCGTTGCGACAACGTTCTGGTCCCCGGCCTGCGCCGGGGTGACGCCATTGTTTGTGGCCGCGCGCGAACAAAGCGCGCGAGGGTCAGCCGCTAATTCGGTAATGCCGCGTTTGTCGGGCAAGCGTCTTGACGACGCAGACGGGAAGTTGGGCAGTAGGCATAACCGCTATTTTCGCTCAAAACGGGTGCGGTGTGCTCACTGGCAGGGTTCAGTCTCTTGTTTACCAAGATTTTTGACACGGATTTCACGGATTGCACAGATTCACACGGATTCTTTCGTATGGCGGTAGCTCATTTTTAACAAGCCATCAGTCGCCAAATCCATCATCTGTGGCAATCTGCGACATCTGCGAAATCTGTGTCCAAAAATCATCGCTCATGCCCAACATCACCGTCTATCGCGCCAAAGTCATCCACACCCTGAACCCCATGCAACCGACGGCCACGCACGTAGCGGTGCGCGATGGGCGCATTCTCGCTGTGGGCGATTTGGCGCAGGCGAGCGCGTGGGGTGCATTTGAGCTTGACGAGCGCTTCGCCGACAAAGTGTTGTTGCCGGGGTTTGTCGAAGGCCACTGTCACCTGAAAGAAGGCGGCATGTGGGACTCGCCGTATCTGGGGTGGTTTGATCGGCGTGACCCGAAAGGAAAGGTTTGGCCGGGCCTACGGTCGAGGGATGCCGTCGTCGCGCGCCTGCATGAAATCGATGCGGAGATGGCTGCGCGCGGAGAACCCGAGGCAAAACCCATCATCGCCTGGGGGTTTGATCCGATCTATTTCGGCGGCGAACGCATGACGGTTGATCATTTGGATCGCGTCGGCAACGGCAAGCGCCCTATTGTCATTGCGCACGCAAATGGCCATTTGCTCAACGCCAACTCTGCGATGCTACGTTGGGCGGAAATTTCGTCAGAGACCGAAGTCGAAGGCGTGGTGAAGTTCTCCGAAGGCGCGCTCGCCGGGGAACCCACGGGCGAGTTACAAGAACCCGCAGCGATGTTTCTCGTGATCCGCAAAGTGGGTAACGCGGGCCTCATCGCACCGATGGACGACAACGGCATGGCTGGGTTCGCCGCGATTTGTCGTGCGCAGGGTGTCACGACGGCTACTGACTTGGTGAACACTCTCGGCGAGGCGGATCTCGCGGTCTTGGAGCGTGCGACGGGCGACGACAATTACAGCGTGCGCATCCTGCCCGCGTTCAAAGCGTTTCACGGCACGCATGGCGCGGCGGCCGGAGCGGAGCACGTTAAAGCGCTCATGCCGCGCAGCACAGATCGGCTGCGCTTCGGTCTCGTGAAAATGATGCTCGATGGTTCTATCCAAGGCTTCTCGGCGCGCCTTCGTTGGCCCGGTCATTTCAACGGCGCACCGAATGGTATTTGGGTGACTGCACCGTCGCAATACGAGGCTGATTTCGAGACGTATCACCGCGCGGGCTTAACGATTCACACTCACACAAACGGCGACGAGGCGAGTCTCGTCGCCATCGACGCGATCGAACGCGTTCTCGCACGCGCGCCGCGTCCCGATCATCGTCACACGCTGCAACACGGGCAGATGATCGACGCCCCCATGTTCAAGCGCATGGCCTCGCTCGGCCTGTGCGCCAACCTCTTCGCTAACCACCTTTGGTATTGGGGAGACCAGCACTACGAGATGACAATGGGGCCGGATCGCGCCAATCGCCTCGACGCGTGCCAAAGCGCGCTCAACGCTGGCGTGCCGCTCGCGATTCATTCGGACGCACCGGTTACGCCGCTCGCTCCGCTATTCACCGCATGGTGCGCGGTCAACCGCGTGACGCCCTCCGGTCGGGTGCTCGGCGCGAACGAGCGGTTAAGCGTGATGGATGCGCTGCGTGCGATCACGATTGGCCCGGCATACACGCTGAAGCTCGATCACGAAATCGGCAGCATCGAATGCGGCAAACGCGCGGATTTTGCGGTGCTCGAAGACGACCCGTTCGCGGTCGCGTCGAACGCGTTGAAGGATGTGCGCGTGTGGGGCACAGTGTTGTCGGGCCGTGTGTTTCCGGCGATTGGGAACGCGTCGTAGGGTCGGCAACGTGTTGCCTCCCCGACGAGAGTGATTTGACGTTGCGGTCACGTATTCCCCTCACGGTCATCGGCGGTTTTCTCGGCGCGGGAAAAACGACGCTCTTGAACTATTGGCTGCGAGAGTCTCGTGGCAAGCGCTTCGCCGTGCTGGTCAATGACTTCGGTGCGATCAACATCGACGCGGCGCTGATCGCGTCAGCCGACAGCGACACGATTGCGCTCACCAACGGCTGCGTGTGTTGCAGCATTGGCGATGATCTCTCGCAGGCTTTGATTCGTGTGCTCGACGCGTCACCGCCCTTCGACGGAATCGTGATTGAAGCCAGCGGTGTCTCCGACCCTTGGCGCATTGCGCAGATCGGACTGGCCGAGCCGGGTTTGTCGCTGGACGGTGTGATCGTATTGCTCGACGCGCAAGCATTGGCCGACAACCTGGCGAATCCGTTGCTACGAGATTCGATTGAACGACCGTTGGCGCATGCGGATTTGGTGGTGTTGAACAAAGTTGATCTCGCCGACGACGCAGCACTGGAGACGGCTCGCGATTGGATTCGGCGGAATGCACCGAGCGTGCATTGCTGTGAAACAACCAACGCGGAAATCGCGCTACCGCTGCTCAGCGGCGCGCACCTCACGTCGGAGTCAAATACAGCTCCGCCTCATGACTGCCACGAGCATTGCGAGCACCCCGAACACGCACATTCGTCGGTCGCCCACGATCAGCAATTCGCAACGTGGTCATGCGCGCCGTCGCGTGTTTATTCGCTCGTAGACGTCAAGGCCTGGCTCAAAGCGCCGCCCGCTGGTGTGCTGCGGCTGAAGGGTTTTGTGGAGACGCAAGAGTACGGTTGGAGTGAAGTGCAATTTTCTGGGCGCACCGGCAGCGTGCGGCGCGCGTTGGCTTCGCCAGCCAACCCTCGCACGGCGGCACTCGTTGCCATTGGCTTGAATGGATCGTTGCCTGTCGCGGCGCTAATTTCGTACTGGACGTAGCGTCCGATAGCCGCGCAACGGTCGACTCGCTCGCAGTTCAAATTTTTCGCCACAGATTTACACAGATTACGCGGATTTTCGAATACAAAATCTGCGTTCATCCGTGTAAATCAGTGGCTAAAAAAATGCCTCAATACCGCCAAAAAATGCGCTGAATTTCGAGCGTGTCGCGCGTCTTGGTCAGTGCCAGTGCCATCAATAACCGCGCCTTCGGACCGTTTTGATCGTCGGCCACAACGTAGTCGTTCGCATCATCATCGATTGCGCCGTTTCGTGAAAGCGCGCCGCCGGACGTGCGCGTCGTGCGCAAAATGATGACGCCGCGTTGGCGCAGTTCCGCAAGCACTGGCGCGATGTAATCGGGCACCGTGCCGCCGCCAAATCCCATGTGAATGACGGCCTGCGCGCCGTCGCTCACGCAGGCGTCATACGCGGACCGGCTCATGTTGCCGTGGGTGTAGACGACGCCAACCGGCGCAAGCTCGGTCATGGCGTCAATGTCAAATTCACTGCGCAGCGTGTGGGGGCGTGCAGGCAATCGGTAGAAGCGCGGGCTGCCGTCGATCACCAAGCCCAACGGACCGTAAAGCGATAGGAAACTATCCGTCCTAAACGCGTCGGATTTGTACACATCCCGCGCGCTGTGAATTTCATCATTCATCACGACCAGCACGCCCTTGCCCGCCGCGTCTCGGTGTCCAGAAACGATAACGGCGTTGAGCAAATTCAACGGGCCATCGGCGCTCAGTGCCGTTCCCGGTCGCATTGATCCGGTAAGCACAATGGGCTTGTCCGATCTGATACACAGATTGAGGAAGTACGCTGTCTCCTCCATCGTGTCGGTGCCGTGCGTGATCACCACGCCGTCGACATCGTCGCTTTTGACCGCCGCCGAGACGCGACGCGCAAGCAGCAACAAGCGCTCGTTGTTAAAGCTCTCGGAACCGATTTGCAGCACCTGCTCGCCCGTGACGTCAGCCACTCGCTTGATGTCGGGAACCGCAGCGACGATTTGGTCGATGCCGGTTACTGCGGACGTGTACGAGCTGATGCTCGCCGACGAGGTGGCTGCGCCGGCAATCGTGCCTCCGGTGGCGAGGATGAGAATTCGTGGTTTGGTAGATTTCACGCGCTCTAGCCTGCCTTCTGAAACACATCGCGCACCGCCTGAATGTCGCGATGCATTTGCGCGGTCAGCACTTCAAGTGAATCAAATTTCTCTTCAGGGCGAATGCGCTTCACGAATTCAACAACGACGCGCCGACCGTACAGATCGCCTTGAAAATCGATCAGGAACACTTCGAGCAACGGCTGTCCGTTTTGCGTGACCGTTGGGCGCACGCCAACGCTTGCCGCGCCGACCACCGCGCTTCCACCGGCCACGTCCACGCCATAGACGCGCACGGCGTAAATGCCGGAAACGGGCAGTGGCGACCAGAGCGGCAAATTGATCGTCGGGAAACCAAGCGTGCGGCCAAGCTTTTGGCCATGCGCAACTTTCCCGCTGATGCGGTACGGCCGCCCAAGAATTGCCGCCGCGGTCACCGCGTCACCTTCGGCCAACATCTCTCGCACGAGTGACGACGAAAAGCGCACGTCCATCGCCTTCACGGCGGGCATGATGTAACACTCCACACCGTTGGCCGCACACCACGCGTGCAGGGTTTTCACGTCACCCGCGCGGCCCTTGCCGTAGCGAAAATCATCGCCCACGATGACCCATTTTGCGTTCATTCCGGCCTTCAGCACTTGATCGCAAAACGCGTCGGGCGACATGTCTGCGACCGCCGCGTTGAATCGCATGACTTGAATGTGCTCGATGCCGACCGTCCATATGCAGGCCAATTTGTCGCGCAGACGTTGCAGCCGCGCTGGTGGAGTTTTTCCAGCTCTGCGTGCGAAAAATTCGCCCGGCGCGGGTGCGAAGGTGAGCGCCGTGGGCTTGAGCGAGCGTTGACGGGCAGCCTGAACCGTGACTTCCAACATCGCCTGGTGCCCGCGATGCACGCCGTCGAAATTGCCGATGGTGACGGCCGTCGGGCGAGAAGCAAACGCGTTGGGACGCAAGTCGCGAGCGAGCGAGGGACGAGGCGGAGAGACGGTCATCAGGCGAAAATTTTCTGCGGGAAAGCGTTGATTTTATTGGAGAAACTTTGTGCGGCGCTTAACTCACCCCGACGCGTCGCCATGACCATTACGCGGCCTAACAGCTTTTATGCGCCATCCACAGCTAAACGGTCTTTTCAGGCATCATTTTCTAGTAGTCGACATTACAGTAAAACGGCCTACGTAGACCACCCGCTGGTCGCTAGCGCACAAAAGCTATAACGCCATCTCTTCCAAGCAATCAATCCACGGGAAGTACAGCGCGGCGCGAATCGGTCGGTCGGCGGGTGTTGCGCCGTCGGAGACCTGCGAACTCGACGCGTCCAACGCACGAACGCGCGCCACGTACGACAACAACTGCGCGCGGTACTGCGCGAGCTGCGCTGCTCGCCACGCAAATTGATCCACCCCCGCACCTGGCTCGGCGAACTTGAAATCAATCACCCAGCGCACGTTCTCTGCTGTCACAAACGTGTAGTCCACGCGCATTTGCGTAGCGTCGTCCGGCGCGCCCGGAAGCGACCATTCGGTGTTGCGCCGCAGATGCGTTGCGTTAAACAAAAACTGAACGTTCGCGCGCGTTGACGCGGTGGAAAACCACTCAACGACACGTTCAGCAAACGTGCGCGCCGATTCGACGCTCGCGCCCTCTTCCAACAATCGGCGCTCGGTCGCAGCCACATTCGGCGAGAACGCCACACCACGCGCATGCATTGCCGCGAGCCCCTCGAAGAGCAAATGGCCAACGATGCCCTGCGCACGCGCATCACGATTTTCAACCGGAACCGCGGTGTCGGCTGCAATGAGCGTGGCGCGATAGGCGGGCCACACAATCGTCTCCAAGCCAAATGCGACGGGCGGTGCCGGCCGCTTGAGCGACGATTCGAGCAACAACCGACGCGACGCCGGCGTGTTGTCGACGTTCAACGATTCGTCCGCCTGCAACCCCAACATCTGCGCGAAGCTGCCCGGCGACGGTGGTTTGTGTGCGCTCGTGCGCGAGAGCGTGAGCGTGCGGCGCGCGCGCGTGGCGGCCACGTACAAGAGCCGCTTGCCCTCGTCCTCACGCGCGCTACGCGTTTGGTCCGAAACAAAATCGAAGACGCTGCCCTCACTGCGACGACGTGAGTCGCGCGCCGCAATTAACACTGCGCGATTGGACGTCGCGTTGGTCGAATCGGACGCCACAAATCGCCACTGTGCCAAGGCACGCGCGTCACCGCGCACGGGGCGATCCGCGCCAAGAAGAAAGACGTGATCCCACTCCAGCCCTTTTGCCTTGTGAATCGTGAGAATTTCCACAGTGCCGCCTTCAGCTTTGGGGTCCGCGGCTGCCGACGACGAAAAGGATTGACGCTCGGAGTTAAGCAATAGCTCAAGCTCGTGACGTGGTGGCAGCGCGCCGCCCGCGCTCACGCGCGTGAGCCACGAGAAGAACGCATTCGCTTCTTCACGCGCCGCCTCGTTGGCCAAAATCGCTGGCCCAGCCAAAGCGCGCCACGCAGCCTCCACACGCTCAGAGAGCGACGACATCCACGCGTGTGCATCGGCGATGGCAAACGCAGCGGATGCGTGCGCAATCCGTGCGCGCGCGTCGCTGTCGACAACGCCTGCAACCCACGCTTGATCGGCGCGCAGCAAATGCGCAGATGGAGCGAGCGATGGCGTGGTTCGCGCGGGCATGCCGTCGTCGACGTCGTGCGCACTTACGCCGTCCAACGCGTTTGCGAACGCAGCCAGCGTAGCTAAAGTGCAACCCACCCAAGGCGAGCGCAAAACTGAAAATAGCGACAAGCGATCGCTGGGTTGCGCAATGGCATACGTCAACGAAAGCAAGTCACGCACTGTTTCGCGCGCGGACCAATCGGCGAACTCGCGCGCCGAGAACGCGATGCCACGCGCTGCGAATTGCGCGATCAACGCCGTCGCGTGAGCGCGGCCCCGCACAAGCACGGCGACAGATGCGCCCGGTTCGTCAGTGCGAATTTCCGCGATGCTCTCTGCGATGGCATTGGCCTCATCCGCATCATTGGAAAACGCCCGATGCGCCACACGTTCGCGCAAAGTGCCAGCGGTACGCGTCGCAAACGCCGACACAAATTGCACGCGCGATTCGTCATCCATCGAGGCGCCCTCGCCCGACGAAAACACACGTGCAATTTCTTGATTCACCCAATCCACGACCACAGGCTGCGAGCGATAGTTAGCGGTCAGTGTCAGCGGCGTTAACGCCACCTCGCCCACGCCGTGCGCCTGAGCCTGCAGAAACAGGCTCACATCCGCATCACGAAACCCGTAGATCGACTGCATCGGATCGCCAACGAGAAACAGCGTGCGTCCATCGCCGCTCCACCAGTCTTCGGTGAGCATACGAAGCAAATCAAACTGCGCCGGATTGGTGTCCTGCACTTCGTCGACCAAAATGTGTTTTAGCTTGGCATCAAGCCCCGCGAGCACGTCTTCGCGTGCGTCACGCAGCCCGGAGAGCGCCGCGATCATCACGCCGCTGAAGTCGGTGACGCCTCGTTCGCGCAGCAACACCGACAAGTAAGCAGCAGAAAGTTTCAGCACCACCAGCGTCGCTTTGAGCGCAATTTCGTGCTCGGAAATCGCCATCGCGGCCGGCAAGGTTCGCGTTTTGGCGAGCGCGGAGACGAACGCGGTATCACGCTCAAGCTCGGGCAGGATCGCTTGCATACGCGCCTTCATTGCCGCGCGTTCGTCCGCGGCGATGTTTGCGTACTTCGCGTCTTTCGGGATTGGGAATCCGGCTTTAACGTTGATGCCGCCCGGCTTACGCAATTCGCCTGAGGCTGTCAGCAGCAGGTCGGAAAGCGTTTGCCAATGCGACAAATCGGAGAGCTCCGCACGCACGGGCCACGCCTCGGCAAGCGCGTCGCGCTCAGCCGCTTGCGAGTCTCGTCCGTCGAGGCTAAACACCGTCGCGGTGAACTGCGCCAGCGCAGTGATTTCGGCGTCTAAACGATGGTTGTGCAACCCTGCGACCTGTTCGATGTGCTTTTCCACCTGCGCCACAAGCACCGCTGTGAGCCGCGCAACGGCCGCGTCCGACGTGTCCACCGCTTCGCCCAACCACTGCGCACGCCGCGCTAGCAAATCGGCAATTAGCGCCACCACATCGTCAACACGATTGGCCGCGAGCGTCAGCAGCAGGGTGCTCTCGCGCCGAATGTCATCATCAAAAAGCGCAGCGCGCGCAGCGTCGCGATACACGGCGTTAAGCGACGGCTCAATCGGCGCCAAAGCAGCGCTCGCCGCGACCTGCTGCAACGGCGCTCGCGCGGCGAGACGCGCGCAAAACGCATCAAAGGTATCGATCAGCACAGCATCTGGCCGATCCATCAATTTCCAGCCTCGCGCGGCGTCACGTTGCAGCACGGCTTGCGCCAAAGCGCGACGAACCTGCTCCACCGGTCGTAGCGACGCGTCCGCTGGCAACTGCGCCGATCTGAGTGCGTTGTAGAGCCGCTCACGCATTTCGCCGGCGGCTTTGTTGGTAAACGTAATCGCGAGCACTTCGGACGGATGCTCGGCCTGCGCGAGCACCGCAAGCAATCGCTGAATCAAAAGCTCTGTTTTTCCTGAGCCTGCGGGGGCTTGAACGATGAACGACGTCGCAGGATCGAGCGCAGCGCTACGCGCAGATTGATCCGCTTGCATGGGATTGCGCGCGCTGCTATTCATTGCCCGCCCCTTCTGCCGCGCCGTCCAGTCCGTCGCCGTCGCCCTCGCCTATGTCCTCGCCTGCGAGCGACCACGGTTCGCGGCAAAACGCGGCGACGTCGCAGTTGCGGCAGGTGGTTTGCCCCTTGAGCGGCGCAACGTCGGCGACACCCGATTGGGCTTCGTCAACCAAAGCGCCCAACTGGGCATACCAACCATCGAGCAGCGTTTCCCACGGTGGATCGTGCTTCGCGACGGACGCCTTGTAGAGTGCCGCGTCTTCGCCGACGCCGACGTATTTCACATCGTCATCCGTGACCATGATGTAGCCAAGCGCGCGAACCGGTGGTGCCTCTGGGTCGTTTTGGGATAGCAGTACGGCGTAGAGCGGCAATTGCGGCGCAGCCAAACGGCCAGACGTGCGCTCAGCGAACCAATCGCCACGCGTGGCGGCGCCGGTTTTGTAGTCGAACACGACGCGAACGGCTTCGCTCGCCGCGCCTTCAGCAGATTCGTCTACTCGATCCAACCGCACCCGAAAATCTTGCCCGAAAGTTCGCGCGCGAAGTTCTGTTTCGACCTGAACGACCGCAAAACCGCCGCGTGTTTGTTCGAGCGCCATGACGTGTCGCACGAGCTTCAAGATACGGTCGCGTTCGATCGTCCACACGCTTTCGGGAATGCGTTTGCGAACATTTTTTTCCGCTTCGAGCGCTGCGTAGAGCGCGTCACTCGCGGCGGCCAGTAGGGTGTCGTCGTTTGGCGGGCCTTCGTCCGAAGCGAAAGCGTCCTTTCGCAATTGACCCATCGCCGCCAACACCACATGAACCAACGTACCGCGCACCCGCGCCGGTATTCCAATGGCGTGTTCGGGCCATGCCTTGAGGCCGAGTGTTGAGGCCGCAGCGCGTCGCGGACATTGCGCCTGCTCTTCAAGTGCTCGTGCGGTGAGTGGTTTGCCGTGCGTCGAAGTGCCGCGCGGCGGAAGCGATTCGTCGCGAACGAGGATCAATCGTGTGGAGTCATCCGCCGAATCCGTTCGTTGTGAACGCGGCGAAGGGTTTGATGCAGCGCTCACCGCGCACACCTTCAAATCGCGCGCCACCGGACTCACCGCGATCGCTCGCCCTTCGGCCTCCGTGGCCCACGAAATCGACAGCGATCCGCACAACGATTGCCAGTTGCGCCACAAGCGATTCGCCCGCGCGTCCACTTCATCTTGCGAGCCGAGGCCCACGTGGTTAGCAGCCTGCCACACGCGTGGCAACATCGGATTGGGTTTTGTCCGCTCGGGTAGAACCGTTTCGTCGAACCCCAAGATACGCGCAACATCCATCGGCACACCCGCCGATTCGAGTAGGCCCATGACCTGCAATCGCGCCGCCCCGGCCTTCGGCTGAAACGTCATTGCGCTGCCGATGCGCTGCAACTCTCCGAGCGCAGCGGCCCACGTCACTGGCCCCAAGATCGCGTCGAGACTCAACCAACGATCCTGCGCGTTTATCCACGCTTCGTCCAACTGAAACAAGTCAGTTCGCGGCAGCCACGCAGCCCCTGTGAGTGCCGCCACAAAGGCCTCGATTGCCTCGCGATGCGTTTGGCGCGAAGCACGCACGTTGTCGCTGCTTCGCTCGGTCGCGTTCAGCCACGCCAGCACCGCTTCCGGCAGAACATCCGCCCACTCGGACAAGCGCGTGCGATCCATGCCTCGATCGAGCAAACGTAGCTGTGTGCGCCCCACTTGATATTGCCACCGCGAATCCTGCGCCCAGCGCGGATGCATGAGCGCCTGCGCAATAAGCTCGGTGTCCAGCGCCTGAGTCGCTGCGCGCAGCAGCGTCAACGCGCTGTGCACATACGGAAAATCGGCCAACGCTTCACCGGCCGAAAGATTGAAATGCGCACGATCCGTCGCTGGGTCGCGCCACCACTCGTTCGGATTGAAACGTTCGCGCAACGCTCGCAACCACTCGCCGCGCTTCGCGGCAAGATTGGGCACGATCAGCGCCACACTCGCGTCAGGCCGGTCCGCGAGCTGCTGTGCCGCCCAATCAATCGCGTGGCGCATTTCGGTCGCGGAGTCAAGACACGCGGTGACCGACGTCGGCGCGGCGTCCGGATTGTTGAGCGCCACTTCACTAACCCGCACGCCGATGCCGCGCAAACTTTCCCACAATTTCTGCAACGCAGGGTCGGACGAAAAACTCGGCGTCAGGGTGATGCCAGCGGGTAGCAGCGGCGCGATGGCAGTAGCGTTCGCGGCGATAAGCGCCGGCAACTCCGCGCGCGTCACGCATTGGTTACGGCTCAGTATCTGCCGAACCCGCGCCGAAATCCGCACGTAGAGGGCAATGTTGTCGTCCGCTTCGGCGTATGCGCTCAGTTGCGCGCCGCTGAAAAAGTGTCTGTGCGAAAGCTGCCACGCATCCTCCGCCAACTGCGCAACGCGCGTGCTCTCCGGCGCAGCCAGATCCGTCACTTCCCGCGCAGCATGTTGGCAAAGCGCCGAAACGATCACAGGCTCCAGCGGCGTTCGCGCGTCTCCGAGCAACCCAAAAATCTGCGCACGAGACCACAGGTCCGCCATCCATGCCTCAACGTGCGTGCAAGCCGGAATGACAGCGCCAGCGCGTTGCTGCGCCAAACGAACTCGCCACGCCCGCGCCGCCCGGTCACTCGGGCACACGTAGAGTGTGTCGTTCGCGTCCTCGTTGTGTGGTTCGGCCAATTGCACGGAAGGGTTTAGGTCGCGAGTCATCGCTTGATTCTACGGAGCACGCAGCGTCGTGCCTTTGTGCAAATGGCGCCTTGAGTGGCGATCCGCCCAAGAATCGAACAGACTAGGCAGCCCATACAACACGGCTCGCTCAACGTGTAGGCGACGACTTGGCGTCGCTTCGTAAAACGGCTAAACGCGGCCCATTCCGGGCCGACAAATCGTAAGCGCGAATGCGCAACCGATGCGTCACCCGCGTACCCGATAT
>DAINAJ010000078.1:11443-14418 GCA_036733505.1 Casimicrobium sp. | reverse complement strand
GTTTGAGAACGACAAACGCAGTTTGGTCGTCGGGTTGATGGTCCACAGTGCGAACGCGTCGAACACGCGCTTGGTGCTGAGCTTTTGGGACTGGTCAGCGGTGAGCTGCGTTTCGTAGCCTGGCACCCACGCGAAGTTGCCGCCGACGGTGATCGGCGCGCCGCTGAGCTTGTAGTCGAAGCCGATGTTGGCTGTGCCGTTCGGCTGAGAATCGATGCGATTCTTCGGTCCCGGAACTTCGGCGACGTGTGAATCGAACACGCTGAAGTTCAAGCGAAAGCTGACGGCGGGCGCGTCGTCCATCAGCTCACGCAATTGAAACTTTGCATCGAACTCAACGCCACGCGTGACCGCGTCGCTGATGTTTTGTGGACGGCTGACATAGCGTGGCACCGGGGCCCACGACACGGTTTCGAGCGAAGAGACACTGCGTATCAAGTTCTTGATGCGGCGCTCAAAGAGGTTCACCGACGCGATGCCGCCGGACTTGAAGTAGTGCTCAAACGCGAAGTCGATGCCGTGCGCGGTCTCGGGTTTTAGGTCGGGATTTCCAGCGCGGTCCGGCGTGATTGCGGTGTTGCTTCCGGGCACCGGAAACAACGTGTTGAGCGACGGACGCGTGCCAAGTTGGCCAACGTTGGGTGGACGGTAACTCTGCGTCACGCTAAGGCGCAGTTGATCGCGGCCCGGCGCAGCGAAGCGCCACACTAGGTGCCCCAATGGCGAGAGCACTTTTGACTCATTGACAAAACTGTCGCTCGCGTTTGCGCTCTCGGTGCGGATGGTCTCGTAGCGCAATCCAACATTGGCCGACCAGTTTGGCGCAGGGTCAAATTCGTCTTGCAGGTACATCGCAATGCGCCGCGTTTTCACATTAAACGCTGTGCCCAATTCGGCGAGCTGCTGCACTCCGTTCAACGTCGTGACTGAGTCTTCCCGCCAATTGACACCTTCGACCTCGAGGCCAGCCGTGGTCGCATGCGACGGGTCGCCCCAGTTGCGCACAACCTTCGCGTTGGCATTCCACGAGCGATCACGTGTGTTGTTGTCGACGATTTGCAGCAATGACGTGTCACCGTTCGCGGCAAATTGCGACGACACACTGTGGCTGTCACTCTGGTAGCCGCCGCCGCCCGCGCGGAGTTCATAACGCGTTTGTGCGTCGAATCGCTTGTTCAAGTTCGCGTTCAAGCGCACCATGTCGAAGGTGCCCGCTGACGTGCCGCTGCGAGTGGCGTAGGGTGCGGGCTCGGTACCGAACAGTTGCGTCAGGGTGCCGGAACTCGAATTATTGAATTCGTTGTGCACGGTGAAGCCTTGGAGTCCAAACTGTTCACCGTTGCCAAGGCGCCATTGCAGACGGCCGCCTGCATGCACGCTTTTTCGATCGGTCTCGGATTGCCCGAACGAGTTTTGCTCGGTCAGGTGCGCCCCCGTGAGCGCGTCGTCGTAGGTTGTCGTGCTGTAGCTGTCGGTCAATTGCCGAGTGCGTGCGACCGAGACGTTGGCGGTATAAGTTCCTGTCTCGCCCAACGTGTCGTTGCGGGACCAAGAGAACGTCGGCGAATAGAGGCCACGATCGAGTACGAGGCTTGGCCGAAAATCGTTGTTTGTTTGCCGCAGCGGTTCGCGCAGAATGATATTGATCGTTCCAGCAATCGCACGCGTCCCAGTTTCAGCCGTTGGTGCACGGAAAATTTCGATGCGTTCCACCTGTTCCGGAGTGATCGATTCCATCGAGAATCCGGGTGGAATCCGTTGCCCATCGAGCAAAATTTGCGTGAAGCCACCACCCATGCCACGCATGGCGATCGGGCCGCCACGACCGGGACGGCCGCCTTGAGTGACACCTGGCAAACGGCGCATCACGTCGCCAAGATTGCTGTCGCCGTATTGTTCAATTTCTTCGCGGGAGATGACAATTTTCGCGGCAGTGGAATTACGACGCTCCTCTGTCGCTTGGTTCTTGCCAGTAATTTCGATGGCATCCACGCGTTGCGGTCGTGTGCTGGCGGGGCGGTCCTTCTCCGGCGTAGCGGCAGGCTCGGTGCTGGTCGCCGCTGGCGTTGCGGGCGCCGCAGGCACTGTCGGAGAGGGCACTGCGTCTTGGGCCACGGCGTAGCTTGCGAGCGAACCCGCGACTGCTACGGCTAGGAGAGCATTTCGACGCGGAAAGGTTTTTGAGTTCATAAGGCAGATTCTAAAGACGAGCGAACGGGCGAAGCGTTCGCGCCGCACAATCGCAGGTAACCATATGTAACGCCGCAGGAGTGAACCCGACCGTTGCAAAAATCAGTCAGGCGCGCCCAGCACTAAGGTGATCGTGATCGGCGACGTGGTGAAGTCGTACGCTCGTTGTATGACTTTGAAAAACACCGGAGGTTCATCGAGCGTCACGCGCATTAAGTCCCCCACCTGCGGCATCGTCATTCCGGGCTCCGCGTTCGTCGAGAACGTGAACTCTGTGCTGCGCACGAGTTTTTGCGCAGTTGGCGTGAGCGTAAGTTTGAGTTCCATTGGGATTGCGCCGAGTAGGTTTTGGAAGGTGCAATCGCATTGCACGTCGTGAAGTCAGACGCGCGACGCGCGCCCGTCAATAGCGTCGACTAGATCAACCGTCAGGTGCGAAAGAAAATGCCCCTACGCCATTACCCGTTCACTTTGAGCCACGCCACCGTGTCTTCAAGAGCCAACGCGAAGCGTTTCATCATTTCAGCAATTTCTGCTTCGGTAATGATGAGTGGCGGGCTAAACGCGATGATGTCACCGCCCATCACTCGCAAAATCAATCCGTGTTCCTGCGCACGACGGACAAGATACGCACCAACGCCGCGCTTCGCATCGAAGGGCTTGCGCGCTTTCGGCGACGCAGCTAATTCGATCGCGCCAATCAAACCAACGCCACGCACGTCACCGACGATAGGGTGCCCAGCGAACTGCTGCAACCCGCGTTGAAACGCTGGCGCCACATCACG
>DAINAJ010000078.1:0-11343 GCA_036733505.1 Casimicrobium sp. | reverse complement strand
TAGGGTGCCCAGCGAACTGCTGCAACCCGCGTTGAAACGCTGGCGCCACATCACGAACGTGCCCGACGATGTTGCGTTCCTCGTAGATCTTCAGAGTTTCCAGCGCAATCGCGCAACCGAGCGGATGTCCGGAGTACGTGTAGCCATGCCCAAACACGCCCACAGATGCACTGGCATCCGCACAGGCTTGATAAATCTTACCGCTAACGTAAAGCGCCGAAAACGGCACGTACGCAGAGGTAATCATCTTCGCCGTGGTCAGCAAGTCAGGTTCGAGGTTGTACGTTTGCGTACCGAACAAATTGCCCGTGCGACCCAAGCCCGTAATCACTTCGTCCGCGATGAAAAGGATTTCGTACTTCTTCAAAATCGGTTGGATTTTTTCGAAGTATGTGGGCGGGGGCACGATCACACCGCCTGCACCTTGGACGGGTTCTGCGATGAAGCCGCCGATGGTTTCCGGGCCTTCGGCCAAGATGAGCGCTTCAAGCTCTTCGGCCAAGCGCGTCGCAAATTGCTCAGGCGATTCGCCATCTTTCGCGAACTGATAAGGATGCGGGCACCCCACACGCAGCACGCCGTCAATGGGCAAATCAAAGTGCTGATGCATCGTTGGAATGCCGGACAGCGACGCCGACGCGACCGTCACGCCGTGATAGCCCTTGCCGCGCGCAATGATCTTTTTCTTGAGCGGCTTGCCAATTGCATTGTGGTAGTACCGCACGAGCTTAAACGCCGTATCGTTGGCCTCAGAGCCCGAGTTTGCGAAGATCACACGCCCCTCACGTAGGGCTTGCGTCGGCGCGAGCGACATCAGCTTCTCGCTGACTTCCGCGACCACGTTGTGTGCCTTGCCCGAGAACGAGTGGTAGTACGGCAGCACATCCATTTGCCGCTTTGCCGCTTCGCCCAAGCGCTTCTCGCTGAAACCAAGTGAAGCGCACCACAGCCCCGCCATGCCTTCTATGTAACGCTTGCCGGTGTCATCAATGACTTCAATGCCGTCGCCCGCCACAATCATCAATGGCGCATCTTTTTCGATGGCGCGCAAGTTGGTGTACGGGTGAAAGTGATTGGCGACGTCTTTCTTCGCCAGCGCGCCCGTGGACGTAGCAACGGAAGGAGCAGTGGATGCGTTCATGAGTGTTTGCAGGTCGGGATCAGGAGAGCGCCATTATCGGCGATTACTGACGCGCAACCGTTCGCTGCGGAAACAGGCAGTTGCCTATGCCTTTTTTTGTAGCGCCGTGGCATCGACTCCACGCACAGGCGGCGTCATGCTCATCGCTACATTTGCTCTCTTACTAACCGCTTTGGCGGCATACAACGCCGTATCGGCGCGTGCTAACACGTCGTCATACGTGGTGTCCCGCGCGGCCAGCGAAGCGACGCCCACGCTACAGGCGCCATTTGGAATGTCTGCACGAACTAAAGCGTCGCGGATTGCGGTAACGGCCTGATCGCGAAGACCCTCGGCCGCAGCCAAGGCCGTGTTCGGTAGCAACACCACAAACTCATCGCCACCCCAGCGCGCCACCGGCGTGTCCTCTGTGAGCACGCTTGAGAGGGCACGTACAACAGTCTTTAAGGCCACATCCCCACGCGCATGACCAAACGAGTCGTTGATCCACTTGAGGTCGTCCATATCGAACATCATGAGGCTTAGCGGCTGTCCCGTGCGCTTTGCAAACGCGAAGGCGGCCGCAGCTTTCACTTCGATGGCCGATCGTGACAGCGCGCCGGTCAGTCCGTCATGTTCCGCGCGTCGGCGGAAACGCCGTGCACGCACCACCTGCCAGCCCGCGAGCATGGCTGCAATCATCGTCGCTAGTACCGCCACGGCAACCGTCAAGCGTTGGTTGAGCAACCGCTGCTCGACCGCTTCCACGCGGGCGTCGTTGAGTCGTGCTTCATTCGCGAGTCTGGCTTCACGCAGTTCACGATCTGAAAGGCGATGTAGATCTGCCTGTGCGGCGAGTACTTTGAGGTTGGATTCGCGCGCCCGCTCCATTTTCAGTGCCGCGGCCTTGCGCATAGTCGCCAGTGCCTCAGCGGTTCGGCCCTCACTGGCGAGAACATCCGACTCCGCCGCAGCGACGTAGGCGTGCATCGGGTGCTCACCGAAAGTTGCGAGCTGGGTTTTCGCGCGCGTAAGCGACGCGCGTGCCTCTGCTCTGCGTCCCTCGTGCGCCAACACCGAAGCGGCGAACAAGTCAAACTGCACTCGCGTGAGCGGATCGTCTATCTTGTCGCGCAACGCGGCAACGCGATTGATCGCGCGCCTTGCGTCAGCGTAAGCGCCCATCTCCAGCGCCAGCTCAACACGCTCGATGCTGCTGACAAACTGTTCCCACACGTTACCCGCTGTGAGCGCACGATGAAAACACGAATCCAGCAAATCGGCCGCACGCTCTTTTTGCCCCTGGTTACGCAGCGTACGTGCAAGCGAGTGTTGCGCGAACCCAATAAATTCACTGTTGATCGAGCGCTCGGCTCGCGCAACTAACGCTTTCGCACTCGACAGCGCGGCGTCCGCGTCGCCGACCAACCGCAACATCTCAGCCTGCGCATACAAAACGCTGAAAACAAGCGATGTCAATGGGTCCGGCTCGGCAGCGACCAGACGCACGGCTTCGTTCGAGAGTCGCATCGCAAGCGCATATTCGTTGATGTCAGGGAGCAGCATCGCATATGCAGCCAACTCGCGCGCGAGTTCGCGTGGCCGTCCGAGCGTGCGTAGTTTGGCTATGGCACCTTCAATTCGTCGTTGTGATTCAGGTGATCGCACCATGGCAAATTGCATTTCACCCGCCAGCGCGTCGAGCGAAGCGGCGCGCACTTCGTCACCCACGACTCGCGCCAAATGCAACATGCGCTCGACCGACGGAATCACGGTGTCAGACGCGCCGTCCGAATAGCGCATCTGCGCGAACGCTAGAAAAACGTCCAAAATAATTGCAGGGGGATCGTCTACCTCAAGACGATTCAAAGTCGCGGTGAGGGTCTCCCGGAGCGCAGGATCGCCTCGATCTTCCAGCTGATGGAGCTTTCGTACATCCTCAACGTTCACCCGCGAGGCGACAGGGAGCGTGTTTTGCGCGCGAGCCTCACCCTCGAGCGTCACCAGCACGACAAGCGCGAACACAATCCGCATGCCCGACGACACCCAATGCCGAGACATCGCGCGCGCTGAAGCCGGCGCGCCTAGTTGCTCGGTGTCGCGTGGGTGAGAAAAATCGCGCGAAATAGTCTATCCCCTCTGCGGCAATGCGCGCGCCTGCACGACGAGTTTGTTGTGCGCATCGAGAAACGCGGCCGCCACGACTTTTCCTTCGTTGGTGATACCCCAACCCGCCGCGCCGCCCAGCACTTTGCCGAGCACAATGCCGCCAACACCGATGTCAGTCGCTCTGGCTGATCCAGTTGCAGCCGCGAGCTGCTCCGTCGTCTCGTTGTCGGTCAGCAGCAAGACCACTTGCGCCTCTTTGATCTTGACGCCGCTGGCAACTCCTGCCCAGTCGCGCAGCGCAGGAATCGCGCTCAAAATTGCCGCGATGCCGCCGCCCGCATTGTTCTCGCTGAACGTAAGCGACGGCGTGAGAGTGAATCGTGCACCGATGCCTTCACCTTTTTTCGGCACGGTTTCGGCTTTCAGAATGCCTTGGTCTTTTAGCTGCTGTTCCTGCAACGTCCCCCGCAACCCTGCAGCACGATCCACGATGCGAAAGCAGCCCGATTGTTGAGCGATCACGCGGATCAAAGGTAGTGGCGTCGGCGGCAATTGGGTGCCCGCAATCACGGTGTAGCCGTTGGGGTTTTCAGCAAGCGCCAGCGTAGCAATTGGCTGCGTACAGGTCAGCAATTCTTTTGCTGCGTCTTGCGGGCCGGCAGGCCCCGCAGAGCCGGAGACTTTGCTGCCGCCCTCGCCTAAATCCGTCTGACGGCAAGCACCGAGTAGCGTAAGTGCCATGCACAGGATCAAGACGAGCGGACGAATCATCACAAGGTTCCGGGTACGATTGCCCCACATTTAACCCGATTGGCGAAGCGTAGGCGAATTCTTAGGCCGCAGATTTACCTGCGCCACAGCTTGCCGTTGCATCCTGCACACCGAACGCCGTCGGTTGCGACCGATCATCAAAAGGCGAAGGACATTGTCATGTTGAAACTCTGGGGCCGCGTCAATTCATCGAACGTTAAGAAAGTGCGCTGGACCTGCGCTGAGCTGGACATTCCCTACGAACGAATCGATGCCGGGCTGCACTTTGGCGTGAACAACACGCCAGAGTTCAAAGCCATGAATCCGCTGGCGATGATTCCGGTGATTGATGACGACGGTTTCGTGCTCTGGGAATCGAACGCGATCATGCGCTATCTGTGCGCGAAGCATCCCAAGGCGCCGTATTACCCAGCCGACGCACAGACCCGTGCCTCGGCCGATCGTTGGATGGATTTTCAGAGCGGCACCTTGAGTCCCGCACTGGGCCAGCCATTCATGCAGCTCATCCGCTCGCCACAAGCGGAGTGGGATATGGCGATGATCAAAAAAGGCATCACTCGCTCGGGTGAACTCTGGAAAGTCGTTGATCAGCAGTTGGGCAAGACCAAATGGATGGCGGGCGACGACTTCACGATGGGTGACGTACCGCTGGCGATCTTGGCTTACACGTGGATGGAGCTCCCGCTCGACAAAGCGGGCCTCAGCGAACTGCGACCAAGGCTCGACAACCTCTGGCGTTGGTACGACCAACTCATGGCGATGAAGAACTACCGCGAAATCGTCGCGATTGGGTTGACCTGATCGCGTCCAACCGAGGGCGGGCGCGGACAAGTACACCACGACTCATCACACGGTTAAGAAAGTTAACGACTTTTTCGCTCTAACGACTGTCAGCTGGTCGTTAGAGCTATATTTATTGCAAAGTCGATTAGCGCATAAAACCGCCTCTAATCGCCGCCTGACTGTCGCTGCGCGTGAAAAGCTGTACCACTGATTTTTGAACCGTCCGCGCAGCCACCATTGCCCGCCACGCCGCGATCAATCGACGATCATCGCTCATGACTTTGCTCCCGAGCGCAGCGCTTCGACCGTGCGAACGCCCAACGGCAAGACTTTGCACGCAAGTAGCGCCGCCCACACCATCGTCGGCCAGACCACGTGCCACGCGGGCGAGTGCCGCCCCAAGTGAAGGAATATCCACACCGCCGACGCGGCGGCAAAGCCCGCCCAGAGCGGAGCCCACTTCACCGATTCGGGCCAGCGTCGTGCGACCAGCGCGGAACCCATGCCGGCGGCCACGCCCGCTGGCAACGCGATGAGCAGAAAAACCGCCGCCATCATGATGACGTGAATGAACGCGCCGATACTGGGCGTGCCGCGATCAATGGTTAAGAGCCGAGCTACCGCGCCCACGAAAAACGCGGCGACGATCAGTACCCACGACATGACTTCAAACCCATCGCGTACGTCATGCGCGCGGGCGATGGGCTCCAGGTCGCTGTCGCGCCAACGCGTGGCTGCGCGCGACGAGAAATTAAACGCCTTCATGGATGCGCCCCCACTTCACGTTACGCGTCATGAGCATCACGCCCGCGAGCACTGCAAACACCAAGAGCGATCCCGCCAAGAGTGCGTGTTGCTCGGACTGCAACACCAAATACAAAACGCCGTAAAGCACCGCCAAGCCCGCCGACATTGGCAGCGCGCGCTTCCAACCACCGAGCGCGGCTTTTGCGTACACAGTCAAGAGCAATACGCACGCCACCGCCGCCGCCACATACGCCCACACAAACGCGATGTGCTCCGACAAACTCAAGAGCAACAGGAAGAACGCCGCCATCGCTGCGCCGATCAATAAATACTGCACCGGATGCACCGCTTCGCCCTTCAACACTTCAAGGAGCACGATGCCCGCAAACGTCAACACGATGAACAAAATGCCGTACTTCGTCGCGCGGTCAGAGAGCGAAGCCGGATTGATCGGATCGATGAAATCTACGCCGAAGGATTGGAGGCAGCCGGTCGGTTGTTGTGAGCCACTGGCGCGCTCCGCGCACGCGGAAACGTTCTTTCCTAACTGCCCACGCGCATTCGAAGCCAAAGAAGAAACGCTCCACCCCGCATCAAATCCGCCGTCACGAATCGTGCGATTGACCGGCAAGAACGCCCCAACAAATGACGGGTGCGCCCAATCTGATTGCAGCGCGACGGTGTTTTCATTTCCCAATGCGACAAAACCAAGCGACTCGGTGCCAACGAGTTCGATGTTCAACTCAACACGCAGGGGACTATCAAGCATGCCTTCGTCGACGTTGATCGACGACTCGAATCCGGTCTTGAAAAATTCACCTGTAGTGCTCGCCACAACTTCGGCCGCTCCTTTCGGGCCGATGACTTTAATACTGCGAATTCCGCGAGCATCCGAGACGGCGAACTCCATGCGCGGCGCTTCGCATCGAACGGCCACGATAGGCGCTTTGACGCTGGGCGCGGCGAGTTCGCGCGCTGCGATCCACGTCACGTCGCCTTTTGCTTCCAAGTTGAATGAGTTCACCTTGTAGAGCCCTCGGTAGCGCGGCTCGATTTTGCTGCTTGCAGTCCAGCTAATCTTTTGCGGAAGCGCTTTCAGTAACACCTGCTCGTCGTTTCGTTCGGTCACTGTCTTCTTGTCCCGAGTCACGGTTGATTCCACCGTTTTCGTACAACGTCTTGACATCGCCGCGCCCGCAATCGTCTGCGGCCCCGCCAAACTCTCGCGCACGCTCGCCGCCGCCTGCGCCCGATAGCCCATGCGCTCACCCGCCAGACCACCAATCATCGACAAACCCACCATCAACACCATCAGCACCGCACCCAGCGAAGCCGCCTTGGCCAGCAAAGGAAACCGCTTCATACACACACTCCGTTCGTTGAAAACAGAATGGAATATCTGCAACTCATGTGCGCAGAAAATGAAGTGTGTGAAGTCTGTGTGAAGTCGTTGTCGCCGCTACACGTTTCCTCAAAGAAAATTCGACGTACGGTAGGCGACGACTTGGCGTCGCTCCGTGGCGTGATGCGCCGCCAAGTCAGCGCCTACAGACCTACTCCGCGCGCAACGTTGCCTATTGCGAGCGCTACGCCCCGGGCAACCTCAATCGCACGCACGTCAGTGAACGCGCCAGCTCCACGCTCAGCGTCCCGCCATGCAGCAGTGCGACCTGTCTTGCAATGGCGAGGCCGAGGCCGCTGCCTTTGGGACGGCCGTCGGGGCGTGGCGTAGAGATGAAGCGCTCGCCGATGCGCTCTTGCACGAACGAGGCAAACCCCGGTCCTTCGTCGGTCACGTCGATGTTCACCGCGCGGTGAACTGCGAGCGCCGATACGCGAACCACGCCGCCTCGCGGCGAAAAATCAATCGCGTTGCGCACCAAATTATCAATCGCGAGCTGCAGCGTCTCTGCGTCGCCCACGATGTGCGTCGATGATTCGTCGAACACGAGTTGCACGCCGACGCGCTCCGCGTGAGCTGCGGCGTTCGCAGTTGCGCGGGCGAACAACGCTGCCACCTCGATGCGTTGTTGATGCTCCGGCGCGGCCAATTGCTCCAGCTTGGAAAGCTCCAACAAGCGCTCGACTGTCGAATGCATGCGCTCGCTTTGCGCAACGACGTTGTCGGCGAAGTGCACGCGATCCGCGTCAGGCATCGGTTCACGCAAGAGCTCGCCCGCTCCGCGAATCGCGGCAATCGGTGACTTCAGCTCGTGCGTAAGAGCGCGCACCGTGTTCTCGACGTAGCGCTGTCCCTCCAAACGCTCGCGCATCGCGCCCATCGACTTCGCGAGCTTCCCCAGCTCGCCCGGCAACGCGGGTACCGCTGTGCGCCGCCCCGCGTCCACCTCGTCCGCATAGCGCGCCAAGCGCCGCACGCCACTGACAATCCACAACGTGGCGACGACGCCAACGAGCAGCGAAAGCCCAAACAGCCACGCACCACTCACCAAAATCTTCCGCTCTGCACGCTCGACAAATGGCGCGACGGTATTAGTCGCTTTCGCCAAACTCAGCACGCCAATGGTCTTGCCATCGCGAGTGATCGGCGCGGCGACATGAAAGACGGATGTGTCTTCAGCGTCCACCGTTGCCCTGCTAGTGCGCGCACCGTATTTGCCTTGCAGCGTGAGCAACACGTCGCGCCACTTCGAAAAATCTTGCCCGACGGAGCGATTCTCCGAATCGAATTGCACGATGCCTTTGTCGTCGGTGACGTAGACGCGAAAGTCCACGGTCTCCTTCTTGAAACCGTGAACTTGCGCACTCGGATTGCGGCCGTTGTAGGCCTTCAACGCGCGCGCAAAATCGCCGTCGTTGATCGTGCCTTTCGATAAATCGTTCGCTGCAATTTCGGCCAACATATGCGCCGAGTCAATCATCACGTCTTCCATCACTTCTGCGACGGATGGCCTGATTTCGTTCACAAAAACCGTGAGCACGAAAAACGCCGCAAGGCCGATGATGGCGAAAACGGCGAAGAGAAGGCGGATGCCTAGATGCATATCAGCGTGTCATCCCCGCGAAGGCGGAGATCCAGACCGAGAGCACACCGTGAACGCGCATTCCGCGCGTGACTGGCCAAGCCCAGCACTCCTTCCCCGCTCGCTGCGGGAAGTTGGGCGGGAGCACGACCACACCACTCCCAACCAACTTCATACCCACCCTAGCCCTCCCCGGAACGCACGGAGGGAACAGGCGTCATTCCACACGGGCAAGTGAACGCTCATCTAAACACTCACGCTGTAACCCAAACCCCGATGCGTCTCAATCGGGTCGAGGTCGGGGCGCGCAGCTTTGAGCTTCGCGCGCAGGGTTTTGATGTGTGTGTCCACCGTACGGTCGCCGCTTTCGGCGTCTGTGCCCCATGCGGCGTTTAGAAGCATGTCGCGCGAACAAATGCGGCTCGGTCGTTCGAGCAGTGTCTTCAGCAACAAATATTCGCGGCGCGTGAGGTTCAACGCCTCGCCGCCGAGCGTGATGCGCTGCGCGGTGGCGTCCAGCAAGAAAGTTGGAGCAGTCGGTCGCGTCGCAGCGGTCACAGACACGCGTCGGAGCACCGTGCGCACGCGCAAACTGACCTCACGCGGGCTGAACGGTTTCACCACGTAATCATCCGCGCCAAGCTCAAGCCCGACCACGCGATCAATCTCCTCGCTGCGCGCGGTGAGCATGATGATCGGGATGTTCCCCCGTTCCGGCATCGCGCGAATCTCACGACACAAGTCAAAGCCCGTT
Organism: Casimicrobium sp.; assembly: GCA_036733505.1. Classification (GTDB taxonomy): domain Bacteria; phylum Pseudomonadota; class Gammaproteobacteria; order Burkholderiales; family Casimicrobiaceae; genus Casimicrobium. The sequence continues at coordinate 2,075 of DAINAJ010000078.1, read as the reverse complement.
CCGTCCGGCAGCCCCACATCAAGCACAACCAACGCCGGAGCGGCCTCCCCCGTCGCGCGCAGCTCGCGCCGCGCATCCGCGAGCAGCCGGACGTGCACCGGCGCAAAGCCATCGGTGCGCAACGCGTAGGCCAGCGTTTCGGCGATGGCGTCCTCGTCCTCGACGATCAGGATGCGATGGCGCGGCAGAGTGTCGGTAGCGGAAATGATGATTTTGGGGCAAAGAAAGGGGTGGCGAGAGGATATGCCATCGCCGAAGGCGCAAGCACGGCGAACGGGAAGATTACGATTTACAGCTTTTACGCGCTACCGACCGCCAAGTGGTCGATGTAGGCACTTTTCTAATATTGTTGACTATACGAAAAATTTAGCGCTAACGACCGCCCGCTGGTCGCTGGCGCCAAAAAGCTGTTATCACGTAATCCAGCGATCCGTCGGTTCGGGTGTTAAGCGACCTCCCAGCGCCGCCGTGGCGACGGCGAGCGCGGCCGAGTCCGCGCCTACAAAGCCCTTGCACGACCGAAACGAATAAACTTTCACCATGCAACACGCCCACACTTCTACACCCGCCGCCCTCCCCGCCTTGGAGCAACCTTACCTCGATCTGCTGCAACAAGTCAGCACGTCCGGGGCGCACAAGGGCGACCGTACGGGCACCGGCACGCGTTCGGTGTTCGGCGCGCAAATGCGTTTCGATCTCACGCGTGGCTTTCCGCTGTTGACGACAAAGAAGGTGCACTGGAAAAGCATCGCGTACGAACTCTTGTGGTTCCTGCGCGGCGACGGCAACGCGAAATGGCTGCAAGAGCGCGGCGTAACGATTTGGAACGAATGGGCGAAGGCCGACGGCGATCTCGGCCCGGTGTACGGCGTGCAGTGGCGCTCATGGCCCAAGCGCGAAGAAGACGGCGGTGGCACCATCGATCAAATCGCGCAAGCGGTGGACTTGATCAAACGCGACCCAAATTCGCGCCGCATCATCGTGAGCGCATGGAACGTCGCCGATCTGCCGAAGATGGCGCTCATGCCGTGTCACGCGTTTTTTCAGTTTTACGTTGCTTCTCCAACCGTTCGCCCTGAGCTTGTCGAAGGGTCTGCCGAACGGTCCGTTCAACCAGCCAAGCCGCGCCTGTCCTGCCAGCTGTATCAACGCAGCGCCGACCTCTTCCTCGGCGTGCCGTTCAACATCGCAAGCTACGCCCTCCTCACCCACATGATCGCGCAGCAATGTGATCTCGACGTCGGCGATTTCATCTGGACCGGCGGCGATTGCCACATTTACGACAACCACACCGAACAAGTCGCCACGCAGCTCGCGCGCACGCCGCTCGCGCCGCCAAGCCTAGTTATCAAACGCAAACCCGCGTCGATTTTTGATTACGAGTTTGAGGATTTTGAGATTGTTGGGTATGAAAGTCATCCGCCGATTAAGGCGCCGGTGGCGGTGTGAGGGCTGTGCAATCCGTAACGCGATCGCCACGAAAGCCGCTCGCCTCCTTTTTCCTCTTGGTCGGTGCGTTCACCGCTTTTTGGTATGCGCAATGGAGCTTGAACCTCTTGGCGATTGACCAAATCGGCGAGTGGGCGTTGAACTCGCGCCCCGACGAATTTCTCAAGTATGTCCGCTGGATTGAAGTAGGCGCCACCGTCTGTTTGGCGTTGTCATCCGTGCTGCTCGGCGCGTTGTTAAAGACGCTTCTACCAACGCGCCGATTTGCCGAGCTGATTGTGGTCGCAGCACCGGTTGTGTTTTTTGCGGGCTTACTTTTCATTGACCCACCATTTAGTGCGCGATCAGGTGGGTTCGTATTAATGCTGAATGCGGTCGGCACGCTTGCTGCGCTGGCCGGATGCGATGGCGTGTGTCGGTGGAAGTCTCGTTCCAACCCGTAGTCCCGTAGCCCGGATGCTCGCTTCCGGGTTCCCGTGCATCCGCAATCAAACCGTCACTGACTAACAATGGTTAGCAACCCGGATGCAAGCATCCGAGCTACTCAGGCCGCCCCATTCGCTTTTCGCCAAACTTAAACCACGCGCGCTTGATGCGATCACCCTGCACTTCGTACATCGCGATGA
>DAINAJ010000077.1:0-14520 GCA_036733505.1 Casimicrobium sp. | reverse complement strand
TCTAAAACGATAGACGTTTGTTGTTTGCATACAGCATATAACAAACTTTCCGCCGGGTCACGCCATTCTTCGTTTCTATAATTCGCAAAGGGATTGCGGTCAAATTTGGGCCACTTTTCCGCATGATTCCCTCCGTACGGCGGCCATCAGAGAACAGCATACGGTCGTTCATATGCTGTTTGCGTACAGCATATGAAGAGCGGATGACATATTGAGAAATCGCACGGCAACTCATAAACATTCGGTAAAGACCAGCATTTCGCAGCAGGCGCCGTACCCCCATCAGTCGCACCATTCATGGTGATCCTGCGAAGTGCTGAGACATAAACCTAGCGCACGCCGCTCACTCCGTTCGTGGTGATCCTGAGCCCGACGAAGGATCGAACCATGAACACTCACCCATTCACCCTCCGTCTCCAATCACTCCGACCGCGCCCCGTACTTCGCCGCCCAAGCCGAATACTCAAGCGGCCGTATCCCAAACCGCACTGCGTTGCCGCTGTGCAGCGCCTTGAACTCCGCAAGCACGAGCGCGACGAATCGTTCGCGATCAACGGCTTCGACTGCCGCGGGTGTTCGCTTTCGGATGCGCGCCTCGGTCGCGGGTTCGATCTTTCGCACCATCGCGGCGACCACGTCGTTGAGCGCATTTCGATATCGCAAGCGAAACGTGTCCGGTGGAACGAGGTTCTGCTGCACCGCCACGTACTGTTGGCACGAACGCGCGTACGCCCATGCGAAAACGTCGAGCAACAACTCAACGCGATTCAATTCGTACACACCGAGCATGCCGTCCACATAGAGCTGCGCGGGCACATCGACGAACGACAACGGACACAGGTTGTGCGCGATGAACGGAATGTTCGCCGCGAGGCGCGACACGCGTTTGTTCACGTCTTCAAACGGCTGCAAGTACGGCAAATGCACCATCAAGAAAAACGCCTGCTCGAACGGATCGTCGATCTCCGCCGCCATGTTGATCACGATGCCGAACAATTCTTCAAGCCGCTGCGGCAACGCAATCGGCAAGTAAACGCTGCCGCCGATGTCCACCGCGCGATGCCGAATGCGACCACACGCGAGCGGGTCCGCCATCAGCCCGTCCGAGAGCAACGCATGCAGCGCGATCACCGTGTCCGGCGTGAGCGCCGCGCGCAACGGGTCGTGCACAAGGTACTCAATCGCCGCCTTGTGGTTCAAGATCATCTGCGTCTCGAGCGCGCCCTTACCGTCCGCCGCTTGTCCCGCCTCGATCAAGCGCTCGGTATCTAGCCGCGTGTACGTGTTGCCCTCAAGCTTCGACGAAGCCCACGACAAATCGATCAACAATCGATTTAGTATGTCGCGCACAAAAGTCCCCGCGGGCGCGTCGGCCGCAGGCGAGCGACCCAGCGCATGCAATTGCGCCCGCAACTTGAGCGGCACATACGCCGTCACGTTCGGTTGATATTGCTCCAAGAACTTCACCTGATAACCCACAGGCCGGCGCTGCTGCCGCGGGCGACGCACCAGCGCGCGAATCTCCGCGCCCTCACGCGAGAGCGCGATCGAGTTTTCGCTCGCGACACCACCGTACTCACTCGACGGCTCCGCCACGAAATTCGCGTCAAGCGCAGGCGAAACGGCGCGCACAACATACCGAGTCGCCCGACCCACACCCGTGATCTCAACGCGCCCCGCATCAACAAGCTGTGCCAACCGGCGCTGCAAAGTGCGACGAGAAATATCGTTGTTCAACGCAATCAGGAGCGCGTCGATACTCGCGCCGTCGCGCGCAGCTGCGACCGCGTGAGCGACTTCGTCAAGCTCGGATTGCGAGATGTTTTTTGGCACGAGAACAATAATTTATTTGGCGCGTAAACGAATTATCACGCCAAATAATATGGCGCGCAACTGGTTTATATGGCGCGAAATTCCCAGCGTCGACATGGTGTACGCCTGATTAGCAAGGTGGCTCGGGAAATCTCGATGGCGTAAACGCCGTTGGTTCCTCCCCCGCTTGCCGGGGGAGGTTAGGAGGGGGTAAAACGGTGACTGATATTCAATCGTCACGGTTCTAGCCAACTTCATGCCCCGCCCTAACCCTCCCCGGCAAGCGGGGAGGGAACAATTAGCCGCCGCCTCATGTTTGTAAACAACCGTTGCTGAGCCACATTGCGAATCAGGTGTGCATAAACGCTTGCGCACGTACCATTCGCATAGCAATTCTTTGAAGGATCTACGATGAGAGTGACAGCAAGTAAAGCAGTAACGGCTCGGAACAAGCGCGGAGACGCCCCAACGCTTAACGGCGACCTCGTTTCACATGCGAACGGACCCACGGGCGACTTGTCGACCACGATGGACGTTGCGGACGCTGAGCACGCGGCACAGACGCGACAAACGTGCCTCTCGCGTCAGCAGGAGGCCGACGCTTGCATCGAATATTGGAACGAAGTTTTCGCTGTTGAGGGTTCGTTCGCGGACGAATACGCGATCCTGTAGACATCGGACTTAGCGTGAAATATTGCTTGATCCTTAGGGCTTACACAAACAGGAATTTAATCTGACCCCTTTCGCGATCAGCGCCCGTGACAATGTCTCCGGTAAACGCAGCCTGCCTCGCCAATCGCGAAAAGCCATCGGCCCCGGTGTGGCTGACAACATTCGTTTGCACCACCGAGCTGTCCACCGGCAAATCGAGCAGTTGCGCCAGTTCATCGGCTAGCGCCTCCGGGATCGCGTTCACACCCTCGCGCTCCAGCGCATGCGCCGAGACCAGCGTCGGGCGACGACTCCCGATCAGACTGCGCAATGCTCCAACCGCATCGGCAGACATCGTCGCTTGCACCAATCTCAACGCAGCATCAGCATCGCCACGCTTCGCCGCCCAGTAGTCGAGATGGTTCTTTACGCCAGATTCAGGCGCATGAATCACGACCGGCGGAAACCCGGACTGCCACGAGGTGCGCTGAGGTCGTTGGTCGGAGGGAGCGGGCACTTTCGTTACTCGCCCCACACGCGGGCGAGCGTGGTCAGGATTTTTTGCTCGAAGCGGGTGATCAGTTCGCGGTTGCCTTTGACGAGCGCCTGCTCGGCTTCGATTTCGGCGGCAATGGCTTGTTGCGTGGCGAGGGGTGGGAGGGGAATCTTCGCGTCGTTGAGGCTTCGAATTGGAAGCGGCGGCTGCGCGGCACCGGAAACGATTGCGTCCGCTGCGCTCGCAGTTTCTATGGTGTCTGACCTCATTATTACTCTTCTGAATTCGCCATCAAAAAAATTCACCTGCCATCATGAAAGGCAGTATTTTTTAATTAGGATTTCTCCGCTCTTTATGAACAAAAGAATATTAAGGTATTCCGCAAACATCTCCCTCACTGCGACTTCATTTGATGGATTGTTCAAATATGCGAGGTCAGATATTGCAGTAGCCCCGTATTGTGATTTGTTACTAGCAGTGATCTTGCAAAGTTCTAGCGCACTAGTAACCCGATTCAAGTACGAGTTGACATCTTTAGGATTCACTGCAATTGCGGCTGTGTGGTCTTCAATAGCGCCTGTGTAGTCTTTGAGGGAGTTTTTCACAGACCCTCTAGACCGCAACAAATCTCCATCTTTCGGATTCACTGCAATTGCGGCTGTGTAGTCTTCAATAGCACCTGTGTAGTCTTTGAGAGTGTTTTTCACAGACGCTCTGAACCGCAGAGAAGCTCCATCTTTCGGATTCACTGCAAGTGCGGCTGTGTAATCCTCAGTAGCACCTATATGGTCTTTGAGTGTGTTTTTCACAAACCCCCTAGACCGTATCGAATGTCCGTCTTTAGGATTCACAGCGATTGCGGCTGTGTAGTCTTCAATAGCGCCTGTATAGTCTTTGAGACTTGCTTTCGCAGACCCTCTAAAACGTAGCGAATCTCCATCTTTAGGATTCACAGCGATTGCGGCTGTGTAGTCTTCAATAGCGCCTGTATAGTCTTTGAGTTCGTCTTTCAAAATCCCTCTAGTGCGTAGCGAATCTCCATCTTTAGGATTCACAGCGATTGCGGCTGTGTAGTCCTGCATCGCCCTTTGCGCATCACCAAATTTCGCGAATGCATTTGCCCTCAGGAACTTAACATCATAAGACTTAAACATGCCACTTGGCTCTTGCGGAGCAAGGTGTAACGCTTTCGAATAATCCTCCGCTGCTCCCAAGTAGTCGCCTACTTTGTTCCTAGAATCGGCTCGCCATTTGAAGCCGAAGTAGTTCAAAGGATCAAGTATCAATGCCTCGTCAAAGAGTCTTATCGCGGCTTTGAAGTCTCCGGAATTAGCTTTGCTATTAGCTTCCTTAAATTTTTCTGACGCCCGCTTGGCGTCATCTCGTTTCCTCTTGTCGACTGCCACATATTCAACAAACCACACTTTAATTTCGCTGAGGTGACCAGAAAACTTGTGTTTGTTGATGAAGTAGTCGAAGTCTTCCTTGATGCCAAGTATTTTTTTTTCGACATCGGAATCATACGATGCATAACTTTCTAGAGCCTGCTTGTACAGCACCTTAGCTTTTTCTACATCCCCCAAAAACCAAAAAGTATGCCCCAAATTTTCATAGTGCTTGTCTTTCTCTGGGGATTCTTTAGTAACCCTGTCGCAGTAGGGCCGCGCTTCGATAGGCTTGTTGACTTCCAGTTGATGCCAGCAAGAATAGGTGAGATCGAAATGGTTGGCAGATTTGCTATCGGCTAACTCTTTGCGGATAAGAAAGGCCTCCTCCTTTCTTCCTTGAGCATCTACGGCAATTGCTAAAGTGCGCTTGTCACTTGCCCCTGACTCAGGCAGACGCAGTATTTGGAGAGATAGCTCTTCCGCCGTTCGCCAGTCTTTTGAGTTCCAAGCTGCATTCAAACGCGTCCGCAATTCTGAAATTGTTTGCGCATAAGTGGAGGGCGTCAGCAGGAAGGCCGACAGCATTAAAACCATTTGGATTGCTTTTTGGAGTTTGCTCATAAGTAGGGATAGACGCTAACAGTATTCACAATGCTCTCCAAATAGGGGGACTTGAAGGGACATTTCGGGGTGTTATTTTTGCGCGCGACAAATGATTGCGGGAGTACGTTAGCTGGGACTACAGGGGCCGGTTTCATTTATCGTCTCGTTCCCGGAATTCGCTAAATCCAGTTTAGTTTAGCGCCCCGCAGCCTTGTAAACCGCATTCCGTTCCCGCTTGCCCACCGTCAAAGGGGTCAGGTTAAATTAACCCATCCGAGTGGCCCCGCGCATTCGGCCCGAAAGCGAACCGCCCGCCACACCCTGACCGATCACGTTCGTCGCAACAGCTTTTTGCGCACAACGACTGTCCAGCGGTCGTTTCAGGGACTTTCGGTGCTAAATCAACAAATGCGAAAAACAAGCTGAAAAGACCGCAAGACGGTCGTTCGCGCCACAAAGCTGTAACTCAATCCGTTGTTACGCTGTTCGGGCTGGAACCCCTACCGCTGAATCATCGCCATGACATCGCCCATGTTTACGCTGCGCGCTTTTTCCTGAATCGGAGGCAGGTCTTTCGCGGGTGTCATGAGTTGGTCGAAGGTTTGCTTTAGGGTGTCGGTCAACATCGTGCGACCGCCGCCGTAGTAGCGCTTCGCAAGTCGCGCGAGCGCGTACGCCCCGCTTGCTGCTTCGACTATGCGCTGCGTCTCGTTGAAATCGTGACCACGAAGATCACGTCCGAAGAATTTTCTCCATCGCCTTGCCCTTCGCGAGTTCATCGACCAGCTTGTCCAGTTGGCGAATTTTCTTCATCAGCGGATCTTCGACGTTTTCCACGCGAACGCCGCAGACGACGCCGGTGATCAGCGAACTGTTCGCGTGCATGCACGGCGCCTGATCAAAGAACGTTTTGATGTCAGTCTTTTGTTCGATGTGACGCACCAGACCGGCTTGGTCATACCCGGTGAGCCATCGGATGACACAGTCCAACTCGTCTTTGCTGCGGCCCTTGCGCTCGACCTTGTTGACGTACGCGGGGTACACCTTGGCGAAGGGCATTGCAAAGATTCGATGCTCGGTCATCGGAGCGCTCCTAGAGTTCGTTGCCGTACTGCGTGAACGGTCATCGCGTCAGACAAACGTTACCCAACTGCGAATGATGGCGGCAAAGGCTTCTTCCTTTGCCGTGAAGTCGTGCATGTCTTTGAACACGATCATCGCTCGGTCTGGGGCCAGCCATTTGAGGAGTTTCTGCGAATCGTCTATGGCGATGCCGCCCGCCGCAACGTCGCGCACCTTGGCGCCGAGGTGAAGAATGATTCCAACACCGTTCTTCTCGCGAAGATTCACCGTTGCGAAATACTCCGTCGTACGAAAACTGGGTGAATTCCATTTGATGCCTTCGGCGATGCGCGCGTCGGAGCTCACGATGGCCCGTCGGATCGCTTGGATTTCGTCCTTCGCCTTGTGCTCAAGAGACGCCATGAATTCATCCACTGCTTGCGTCGTGTCGGCGGCGGATGTGTGTGAGCGAGGCTTCGGCTTCACGGGCGTCACGGGTTCCCCATTTGGTTTCAGGTTGCGGCTGAGACTACGCGTGGTCGGGCGTAATCAGTTCTACGGTCGGGAAGTAAGTGCGGTACCGAGAAGCATCGCGCGTGAGGATCGCGGATTGGATCACGGCAGCGTGGGCGCCGATGAAAAAGTCGGGCAGCACGCTTTGTCGCGTGCCTTTTGCGCGCTTGTATTGAATGAAAGCTTTGCCCGCGAGGAAAAGTGCTGGACGGGGTATTTCAAGTACTTCAAGTTGGAGTTGGGCGACGACGCGCTCCAATTCCTCAAGGCGGGCAAATGCGCAGGAAATTTCGGCGTAGATGATCGGGTTGATCGCCAGCGCGTGAATCTGTGATTGTGCGCGCAACTGCGCGAGCGACCATGCCGCCCATTCGCTGTCGTCTTCGAGCACGTCGATCAGGACGTTGCTATCAACCAGCAACATGCGCGTGCCGGATCAGGATTCGCTACGCAAGAGTTTCATCAACTCATCGGTGCGCCACTTGACCGTGGCTTTGCCGCGCACGGCCTCGAACCGATCTGCGGTTTTCTTCGCGCTCCGTGTTGTGGCCGGGAGCAAAACGACTTGCCCCAACGCATTGACCGCAAAGTCAACCGCGCCGCCCGGCGACAGATTGAGCGCGTCGCGGATGTGCTTGGGGATCGTGACCTGACCTTTGCTAGTGAGATTGGTACTCATGGTTCGCTGCGAAGTATTACCGATCACATGATGGTAACACTGTCGTATGATTGGCGCTGCGCTCTTGGGGGTGGAACTCCTACCGCTTAATCATCGCCATGACATCGCCCATGTTCACGCTGCGCGCCTTTTCCTGAATCTGCGGCAGGTACTTCGCTTGCAGCTCTTTCGCGGGTGTCATGAGTTGGTCGAAGGTTTGCTTCAACGTGTCGGTCGACATCGTGCGTCCGCCGCCGTAGTAGCGCTTCGCGAGTTGCGCGAGCGCGTACGTGGAGGCGAACGGCCATCTCGTAGGCGAGGCGCTTCGAGTCCGCGTCAGTCAACGTCGCTACGAGCGCATCAATCGACGAGAGCCCGAAGATCACGTCTTCGTACATTTGCTGCGCGTTGAACGCGTCGGCATTGCCCGACTCCGCCGCGAGCCGCGCGGTAATCCGCTCCAGCGCCTCGCGTTCGCGCGAGTCCTTGCCGCCATCAGCCAACGCGGCCATCAGGCACAGAGTCAAAATCGATTTTTGCTGTTCGGTGTTCATGGTTGCTTCGAGGAGAACGGCTAAAGCTTCACCCGTCGTGCGACTAATCGCGTTCGCGCAAAGACTTTGCGTGTGTGCGATTCCAAATTGAGACGACTTTCCGCGCGCTTGTTTCCTTCGGCATAGACTTGTGTGACGTGCGAGCGCAGGGCGCGCTCGCATGAACACAGTGACATTGCAGCCCGACAACTCATCGAATCACACTGCGCGAAAGAAAAATATGAATGTGAAGCTCCTGTTCACTCGTCGCTGCGCGCGTGGCGTGGGTGCGATGCTAATTGGTATGAGTTTGTGCACATTGCTCTCGGCGCAGCCCATCAAAATTTCTGGGAATACAACGGTGGGCGCGTCGGTTCGAGGGCAAGTGCTTTCGAATTTCGCGCTCACACCAGACGGAACGCACGCCGTTTTTGTAGTTCGTATGGAATTTGACGACCTTGTCTACAGCGCGCGCTCATCGACTGGCGCTATCACTAGCTACCAACTCGGCGCAGGTAACGTCGGTCGGCTTCGTTTGAGCCCGGACGGCTCTCGCATCGTGTTCGACTACATCAACTCAATCAACGGTAGGTCCGAACTCTACAGCGCCGCGCTAGGTAGCGGTACACCGTTGTTGCTCGCAGCAACGAGCAATTTGAGCAATGATTATGATTTCAAGATCAGTGCCGACAGCAGTCGCGTCGTCTTTCGTTCCGACGCCGATACGGCCAGCGTGTTCGAACTCTACAGTACGCCAATCGCCAGCGCCGCGCCGATCAAGATATCTGGGGTAATGAATACTGGCGGCGACGTCGATCTCGGCTTCCAGATCACCCCGGACAGCGCACACGTAGTGTTTCGGGCAGACGCGCAAAACGATGGCGTGTTTGAGCTCTATCGCGCTGCGATTACCGCCAACTCACGCGTCACATTGGCTTCGCCTTCTGCGGCGGGCGGCAACGTGTTGTCTGGATTTCAGATCAGTCCGGCGGGCGGACATGCGGTGTTTCGTGGCGATCTCAATACCGCGGGACAAGTTGAAATTTACAGCGTCGATCTGCCAGACAACGCGATTGTCAAGGTCGTAAAGCTTTCCGGGACGCTCACGTCTGGCGGAAACGTCGATAGCGGGTTCCAGATCAGCCCGGATAGTGCGCGCGTGGTGTTTCGCGCCGACAAAGACACTAACGGTGTCTTCGAACTCTATAGCTCGCCGATGGCAATCAACACTCCGACAAAACTCTCTGGCGTATTACCCGCCACTGGCGATGTGGATGTCGGATTCCAAATCAGCCCAGACAGCCAGCGCGTGGTCTATCGTGCCGATAAAGTAATCGATCAGGATTTCGCGCTCTACAGCACCAACATCGCGAGCGACACATCGATAAAACTGACCGGTACGCTTGTGAGTAACGGCGTCGTTGATCAAGTGTTCGCGATCAGCTCCGACAGCAGCCGCGTGGTTTATCGCGCAGATAAAGAGACCGACAATGTATTCGAGCTCTACAGCACCTCGATTGCGAGCGACACCTCGATCAAACTTTCCGGCACACCGACCCCAGGCGGAAACGTCTCGACCGGGTTCCAAGTTAGTCCCGACAGCACACGGGTCGTCTACCGCGCTGATCGAGATACGCCGGGTACTGTTGAACTCTACAGCTCGCCGATCGCAGCCAACGTGCCGAGCAAAATTTCCGGGGCAATGATCGCGAATGGCGACGTGACAACTTTTGCCATCAGCCCGGACGGCAGCCGCGTGATTTTCCTGGCTGATAAAGAGACCGACACCGTCAATGAGCTGTATCGCGTACAAATCGGAGGCTCATCACTCGCGCTCGATATCGATGGCGATGATCGCGTGTTGCCGTTGACCGATCTGCTGCTACTCACACGCTATCAACTCGGCCTACGTGGCAGCGCGTTGATCGCGAATGCGGTGGGCGACAACGCAACGATCCAGGCTTCGGGCGCAATCGAGACCCGCATTCGCGCGGCACTTGGCGTCGGACTGCCGTTTTAGTCGCGGCAGCGACCTCTCCCCAAAATCTCCGGTGGATCGCTTCGCGCGGGGAATTAGGGGGTCAAAGGGGTCAGGTTGAATTTACTCATCCGAATCGAATCGCGAACCGCGCACTCGGCAACTGCCAGCCGAGTCCCAACTGATCGCGACTCTTCGTAACAACTTTATGCGTCCAATGACCGACCTGCGGTCTTTATAGGCGCTTTTTGCGCCATATCAACAAACGCAATAAACAAGCCGAAACGACCGCAGGGCGGTCGTTCGACCCATAAAGGTGTAACCAAGTCTGTTGTTACGCTGCTTGGGCTGGAACGCCTACCGCTTAATCATCGCCATGACATCGCCCATGTTCACGCTGCGTGCCTTTTCCTGAATCTGCGGTAGGTACTTCGCTTGCAGGTCTTTCGCGGGCGTCATGAGTTGGTCGAAGGTTTGCTTCAACGTGTCCGTCGACATCGCGCGGCCGCCGCCGTAGTAGCGCTTCGCGAGTTGCGCGAGGGCGTACGTGGAGGCGAAGGAGAATGCAACGCCAGTCGCACCGCGTGCGAGGCCGCCGACCAGTCCGCCTGCGAGCTTGCCGAACAAACCGCCAATCAATTTGCGGCCGGCTTGTTCGAGATATTGCGACGCGAGGCCGACGCCGACGGTTGCCAAGAATTCTTTGATGTGCCCGCTGTCGAGCTCGTAGCCGTAGCGCTGGCCGATGCGATACACGAGCCGCGTTTGCAGCGGAATGATCGCCATCGTCGCCCACGATTGCGGCAAGAGTTCCAGCGCGCCGTTGAGGATCGATGCGTTGAGGATGGATTTGTCTAGTTCGGCTTCGTCGGCTGCCGACAACTGCGTGGCCGCGACTGCGCCTGACGCTGCGCTTGTGGCCGTGCTTGCGAGTGCGGCTGCGGGAATCATCGCCGCCGCCGCGAGCGAATCGGCGTCGCGCGCGATGTCCGCTGCGTCGGCCTCAGACAGGCCGAGTTTGCCGCGAAGTGTGGCGAGGAACGCGGTCTCGCGTTCGGTCTGGCTGCCGTCGGCGTCGATCACGTGAACGGCCATCTCGTAGGCGAGGCGCTTCGAGTCCGCGTCAGTCAACGTCGCTACGAGCGCATCAATCGACGAGAGCCCGAAGATCACGTCTTCGTACATTTGCTGCGCGTTGAACGCGTCGGCATTGCCCGACTCCGCCGCGAGCCGCGCGGTAATCCGCTCCAGCGCCTCGCGTTCGCGCGAGTCCTTGCCGCCATCAGCCAACGCGGCCATCAGGCACAGAGTCAAAATCGATTTTTGCTGTTCGGTGTTCATGGTTGCTTCGAGAGGAGAGTGGGCGACACGTCGCTAGGTGGGGTGGATTTTTCGGGGCGCAAGTGTGCCGTGAAAATTCCGAGCGAGCGACGACGGTGTGTAGGCGCGACCTTGGCCGCGCTTGGTGACTTGTCGTGTAGGCGACGACTTGGCGTCGCTCGGTGCAACGGGGAAGCGCGGCCGAGTCCGCGCCTACAGTAGGACGGCTGAGCGCGGCCGAGACCGTCCTAGGTCAAATCACTGGGTAGGCGACGACTTGGCGTCGCTCGGTGCAACGAGAAAGCGCGGCCGAGTCCGCGCCTACAGGGTGTGGTGAGCGCGGCCAAGTCCGCGCCTACAGATCGTTTCAGGCTAAGCGCGCCGCACGACCTAGAAGACGTTGTCGCCACTCCGGACAAAGGCCGGGAATTTTTGCGATCGCTTCAAGGTCCGCAACGTCCGGCCGATGCGAAAGCTGCACGCGCCAAAACTCATCAATCGAGAATCGCTCGGTCTGCCGGTCGATTAGCGTGATCTCGTCGCCTTCTTGAATTTGCCCCGCTTCCAGGACGCGGTAGTACCAACCGGTGATGTGATGATTCGCGACGAACGTGGACATCTCCGGCGCGCCGAAGCGATGATTGATTTTCCAGCACGGGCTACGCGGTTGCGACACTTGCGCGAGCACGGTGCCGATGCGGAACGTGTCGCCGATATGGACGTTCTTTTCGCAGAGGATTGATGCGGAAATGTTCTCGCCGATCGAACCGGGAATTAGATCGTTTGCCGCGCTCGGGAACGCGGTTTTCAACGAGGCGTAATTGTCCGTGCAGTATTGATGCAACGCCTTCTCCGCGCCGCCGTGGACGCGCATGTCCGCGTGCTCATCGCCCACGATGCCCAAGGCATTTACTTCGACGCGCCCCGTGATGCGGCGCTTGAAGATTCCGCTGCGATGGCCTTCTTGTTCGAGAACGCCGATGCCACCTGCGAAGAGTTGGGTGATGTGAGTGTGCAGATTCATTGCGCGCTACGCCGCTCTGTGACAAACACGAACCTGATTAGTTGCCTGCCTCAGACAGCTGTCATGCCCGCGACGGCGGGCATCCAGACCGAATCGCATCAAGCCCCGTAGGCGCAGGCATCGGTGCTTGCTAGGTCTGGGTTCCCGCCTTCGCGGGAACGACAATCTCTGCCCAATCTGAGACAGGTAATTCATCAGGAACACGAAAGATCACTCCACCGTCACTGATTTCGCCAAATTGCGTGGCTTGTCGACGTCCGTCCCACGCGCCGTCGCCGTGTGATACGCGAGGAGTTGCAGCGGCACGACGTGAAGTATCGGCGAGAGCACGCCGTAGTGCTCGGGCATGCGGATGACGTGCAGGCCCTCGCTTGAGGTGATCTGGCTGTCGCCGTCGGCGAAGACGAACAGCTCACCGCCGCGGGCGCGAACTTCTTGCAAATTGCTCTTGAGTTTCTCGATGAGCGTGTCGTTCGGTGCGACGACGACAACCGGCATCGCTTCGGTGACAAGCGCGAGCGGGCCGTGTTTGAGTTCACCCGCCGGGTAGGCTTCGGCGTGGATGTAGCTGATTTCCTTGAGCTTCAATGCGCCTTCGAGCGCGATCGGATAGTGCAAGCCGCGGCCCAGGAACAGCGCGTTTTCTTTGCGCGCAAATTCTTCGGCCCAGCTGATGATTTGCGGTTCCAGCGCGAGCACGCTGGCGAGCGCGACGGGCAGGTGGCGCAAGGCTTTCAGGTGTTCCGCTTCGACGTCGGCGTTCAAATGGCCTCGTTGTTTTGCCAGCACGAGCGTGAGCAGGAAGAGGGCCGCGAGCTGCGTGGTGAACGCCTTGGTGGAGGCGACGCCGATTTCGACGCCCGCGCGCGTGATGTACGCGAGCGCGCATTCGCGCACCATCGCGCTGGTGCTCACGTTGCAGATCGTGAGTGTGTGCGCATGCCCGAGCGATCGCGCGTGTTTGAGCGCGGCCATGGTGTCGGCAGTTTCGCCGGATTGCGAAATGGTGACGATGAGCGCGCGCGGATTTGGCACGCTGTCGCGGTAGCGATATTCGCTCGCGACTTCGACATTGCACGGAATTTTCGCGATGCTTTCTAACCAATATTTCGCGGTGAGGCCGCTGTAGTAGCTCGTGCCGCACGCGAGTATCAACACACTATCAATCGCGCTGAACACACGCGCTGCGTCCGCACCGAACAGGTCGGGCACTATGCCTTCCACGCCTTCCAACGTGTCGGCAATCGCGCGCGGTTGCTCGAAAATTTCTTTCTGCATGTAGTGGCGATATGGCCCAAGCTCAACCGCGCCGGAGTGCGCATGAACGGTCTTCACTGGGCGCTCGGCGCTCAACAATTCGCGACCCGCACGGTCCATGATCCACACACGACCCAGCTGCAAATCGACGACATCGCCTTCTTCGAGATAGACGATTTGGTCGGTCACGCCCGCGAGCGCCATCGCGTCGCTCGCCAAGAAATTTTCGCCTTTGCCGACGCCGACGATAAGCGGCGAGCCCGCGCGCGCACCGACCACGCGATGCGGCTCGTCGCGACAGAACACGGCAATCGCGAACGCACCCGTGAGGCGCGTCACTGCGCCTTGCACCGCGCGCAACAAATCGCCGTCGTAGAGATGGTCGACGAGATGCGCGATCACTTCAGTGTCGGTTTGGCTCTCGAAGTGGTAGCCGCGCGCTTTGAGTTCGCCGCGCAACTCGTCGTGGTTTTCGATGATGCCGTTGTGCACGAGCGCAATGCGATCACGCGAGAAATGCGGATGCGCGTTTTTCACGGCGGGCGCGCCGTGCGTGGCCCAACGCGTGTGCGCGATGCCGGTGAAGCCTTCGAGATGGGTGTCGTTCACCTCGCGCGCCAGCTCAGCCACGCGGCTCGTGCTGCGCGCGCGCTTGAGACCGCCATCGGCGTGCACCGCCACTCCGCACGAGTCGTAGCCGCGGTATTCAAGCCGCTTGAGACCCTCGACGAGGATCGGGGTGATGTTGCGAGAGGCGACGGCGCCGACGATGCCACACATAGGTTGGACTCCGGGTTGAGATGCGGCGATGACGCATTGCGCATGGCCATTTCACTAGGCCGTTTGCAGGGCAGTTGTGGGAGCGGCCTTGCCCGCGATTGGCGGCCAGAACCCGGCAAGCCATCGCGGGCAAGCCCGCTCCCACAGAGAACGGCGCGTCATCGCGCGCAGTTTGGAATGCGGAAGCATAGTCAGGGCCGTGCGAATTTTGTGAGCAATAGCGGGCTTTTCGTGAATAAATATTGCATGCGGAAGTAAGAATGCAATAATTAAGCAAATACGTGTTACGAATGCAATATGAACTCGCTCGACGACCTTGACTTACGAATCCTCGCTATCCTTCAACAAGACGCGTCCATCGCCAATCAAGCGCTAGCCGAGCAGGTGTTTACGTCGCCCGCGACCGCGATGCGACGCGTTCGGGCCATGACTGACGCGGGCGTGA
>DAINAJ010000076.1:0-14573 GCA_036733505.1 Casimicrobium sp. | reverse complement strand
CGGCGCGTCGCGTGCGACCTTGCCAGCGATAGCCTTGCTGTGACGCGCGGTTGTGGCGCGCCTGCTTAGGGTCTGCGGTAATCTGGCGGTAGCGCTCTATACGGTCGCCATCGCGAAGCAACGTGTCCAGGGGAACGCGCTTCCCCCAAACGCCGACGTCGAGATCGCTCTCAACCAGCGAATCAACGCCAACGTCGCCCACGAGCAACAACGCGTCACGCAACGTTGCGCCCGACGCCAGAGACAGGGTTCGCTGTTCAAACCGATCTGGCCACGCAGCGACGATGGTCACGGTGAGAGCAGGGGGGGCATCGCGGTTCCCCGTTCGTGGTGAGCCTGTCGAACCATGAACGCCGTCATCCCGAGCGTGAGGCGAATCGCTATTCATAAGTGCAATTCATCCGCACGTCGCACAAACGCATCAACAAACGACGCGGCGATGCGGTCAAACACCGGCGCGACCACCGCGCCGATGATGCCCTCAAATGCGTAGTTCAAGTCAAATTCGACCTTGCAGCCCACATCGCCAAGCTGCGTGAATCGCCATTGTCCCGTCAGTTTAGAAAACGGCCCGCTCACCAATGCCATGTCAATGCGCTCGTCCTTGAGCAACGCGTTCTTCGTCGTGAAAGTCTGGCGAACGCCCATGTACGCGATGTCGACGGCCGCTTGCATTTGGGTTTCGGTCTGCTCAGTGATGCGACCGCCGCCGCACCAAGGCAAAAATTTTGGGTAAGACGGGACGTCATTTACCAACGCATACATTTTGGCGGCCGAGTGCGGCACAAGGATCGAACGGACAACGTGTTTCATGTTGGCGTGATTATTTCATGCAGTTGCCCAACCGCATGTAGGCGCGGACCTGGCCGCGCTAAGCGCGCGGCGGGTAGGCGACGACTTGACGTCGCTCGGTGCTGTTCGCTTTAAGGGTAGGCGACGACTTGGCGTCGCTCGGTGCCACGGAGGAGCGCGGCCCAGTCCGCGCCTACAACTACCGATTTCAAGCGATAGCCGCCCACACTTCTACAATGTGCGAATGACCATCGTTGACAACAAAAAGGCATTCTTCGAGTACTTCGTCGAAGACCGATACGAAGCAGGGCTAGAGCTCGAAGGCTGGGAAGTCAAAGCCATCCGCGCGGGGCGCGCCGGCATCAAAGAAGCCTACGTGCGCGTCATCCGCAGCCAAGTCTGGCTTGTCGGCGCAAACATCAGCCCGCTCGGCAGCGCCTCCACCCACATCCGCCCCGACGCCATCCGCATGCGTCGCTGCCTCCTGCACCGCGAAGAGATCAACAAACTGATCGGAAAAGTCAAGGAAAAGGGCTACACCCTCATCCCCATCAACCTGCACTTTTCCAAAGGCAGAGTAAAGCTAGAAATCGGCCTAGCCAAGGGCAAAAAAGACCACGACAAACGCGCCACGATCAAAGAGCGCGAAGGGCAGCGTGATGCGGCGGATGCAATGAAGAAGGCGGCGCGGGGGAGTGCGCGGGACGATTAAGCCAGCGGACGTAACCGCACTTGCGTGCCTTGGGATATCGTGTGGGACACTTGCGGCGCAGTCAGGGATGGCGAGGCTTGTGTCGTTGAATTTGCCGCGAGATTTGGGCACGGAACGAGGAACCATTGGCAGAAGCCATCCAACCAACCACCACCAGGTAGAGCACTCACTCCCCCGCGATGGCCCCTCGAGCGGATTTCATTTTTCCTGACACCTCGCTCAGCAGCGAAAGCGCACGAAAAAGCCGATCAACGGAGGGTGTCGTGTCTTTGGCGGCTTCGTGCAACTCCACGAGGGCTTCCTGAAGGCCCTTCACAATCGCTGTTGGTGACGCGTCAAGTAGTCGATCCCACATTTCTAGCGCGTCCGCAGCTGCTTGAGCTGCCTTAATGCGATCCGCTGCGGAGGTAGTGTTCGAAGTGGCTATGGCGATCTGCGTGTCCGCGATGCGTAGTTGAAATGCGCGCTGCAGATTTACCGATTTCCATAACATCGATTCCTTGGTCTCAAAATAATTTAGCGATTTCAATACTTGACTGTTGAGTTTGTCGCTCGCGAGCAGTGTGCGTAAGTTTGCGATTCGCTTCTGTGTTGCCGCTTCGTTCGCTACTAAGAGCAATCCCGCTTGAATGTCTGGCCATGCCGTTAGGAACGACCCGGTGCTCAACGTGCGCCACATTGTTCTTTGGGGCATCGGTACAGCGGGAGAGCTTCGAGCGACCAACAGCGCCTCCCTGCATTCCTTTCCGCGCTTGTCCAAGTCTTCCGCCGCCGCGTCAATCGTCTCCTTGGACGCCGATCTGGGCAGAGAGGCCGGAGGTACATATTTCCTGGTTGCCGTCGCAAATAGACCGGCAACGCCCTGTGGCTCCTCAGGCTCCATTGTGATTTTTCTCAATTCTGCGACGAAGTCTTCGACTACGGCGCGAGCCATAAGCTCGTTCTTGAGATCCGATCCTGGGTCAAGCGGGGAGGTTCCACCGCATGCGAGCTGATCGGCGTTCGATACCTCAGTACCGCCGAGGATGTGACGAATTCGATGGTATCTAAGCCCTGCATCTGCCATTTTTTCCATGTCACCTAAAGCTGTGCCCAGCGATACACGCGCTTTTTCGGTTGACATTAGGAGTTGCGGAGAGCTACACCCAGGTAGGACTATTGCCAAAAGGCCAATCATTACAGACGTTCGTACCATCAAAATATCGCTCCTTGAGTTATGGTGGGGCGCTCCTGGGCGCGAAGAAATAATTCACCGAAATTTCGGGCCATAAAACCACCCGACAAGCGAAAATCGCACGCCACGCGTCACTGGTTGCACGCAGTGCATATTGAACGCTGGAAATATCACCAATGTTCCGAGCTCTTTCGCAATAGACGGGGACTTCATGGCCGCAAAAGCTAAGTCACCCCCGTCGTAATCAAATGGATCCGAAAGCTGAATGGAAAACGACACCTTTCGGATGTTCTCTGTCTGCTCCCCCACGTCGTGATGCCATTCAAAGAAATCGTCGCGCCCATAACGAAGAAAACATAAGTCTGGCGGCGCGCACAACAGGTCGAACCCAAACGTGCTGTTTGCGACTTGAGCAATTTCATCGATACGGCTTTGCAGTCCAACGGGCAACGATTTCGGATCCACATCCGCGCCCAAGGATCGTCGCGCCTCGTAGTAATCCTGCTCGACCGTGCAGGGAGACGGCGAGAGCTGCTTCCCCAGCTGCGTGAACTCGAGAGTCTCGTCGCAGGTAAGAAACTTGCGAAAATACATTGGCGCGAACTGGCTTATGGCGCGCACTCCGCGTCCTGATTCGTTCGTTACTTGCTGCGCCATGGTGTCACGAAATGCGAATCGCAAGCAGTTCCATATGCAAGGCACCTTCTTTCCATGACTGTGCAACTTGCGATGCGTCAAGAAATGCACGTGCGTCATTTAGCGTGGTGCCCGGCGGGGTCTCAAGTATCGCCATTTCGGCGTTTGGAGTATTGGACGCCGGAATCCGTTCGTTCAACACAAAACCAACCCAAAGCGGTGTCGGGGGCGGCACGACTCCGTGTGTGACAGGCTTCATGTTTTGCACGGGAACTTGCACACTCGAGGGCGCTGCGGACTGATCGCTAACAAACACCTTGACCCAGTAGTAGCGATGTACTGGTGCCGAAGTCTCTAACTCCCAAACATTCCGTTCTGTCATATCATTTCCCTCGCGAGTTGTTATTGGACATGTAGTTTCGCAGCAATCTTCTGCTGAATCAAGACTCGGTCGAAATGCGGGCGGCGCTCCCGCCTAAGTGGGTAGGAGATGGCAGCAAGTGCGTTTTTGTAGATCGATTTTGGCCGTGGCGGCGATGGGATGTCTCTCTTTGTTTGCCTGCCAACAAGCATCTTCGCCTAGCGAGCTCGTTGCTTTTTGTTTCTCCGATGACGAGTTTGGTCGTGAACTATTTGCTTCCTTTCGCGACCTCTTTGAGCGGTATCAAATGGAATCTCGCTATGGATTGCGGTTGCAATTTCACCGGCTTGATCAGTACGACCCGCTATCGCAACCTAAACAGATTGAGGCGTTAGCGAGCTTGAGGCCGCGATTTGTCGTAGCACCCTCGCACGACACCGCAAAGCCCATCCTCGATAACTTCTCGAGGATGCCGCAGTCAACACTTGTATTTGCTTCTCGACCGTCGTTCGAACGCGCGGGTTTGGTGGCTCCTGACGGCTCACGGTTTCCCCGGACTGTAGGAACGTTGATATTGGGTTCTGGTGACGATGCGCGTCGCACTTCGCTGGCGATTGAGTGGCTTGGCACTCTGAGTAAGGTGGCCGTACTATTTGATCGAGGCATGGACTCGGCGGGCCGTGAAGAAGTTCTACGACAAGTTGGCTCGCGAAGCGCTGCGCAAATCCTATCTTACGAGGCGAACGAGCCGGGTGAATTTGCGCGGGTTGTTGCGACGATGGCTCGCGACGCTGTGCAGGCTGTGCTCGTACCGGACAACGACCGAGCCTATGTCAACATGGCGGAATTTGGGGCAGCAGCGATCGCTGCAAATCTCCCCGTCGTAGCACCGGATGCAGAGTTCTGCAGGCACATTCCGGGAGTGTGCTATTGGACTAACAACGCTAACGATGCAGCGGAATGGCTTGACAATATCGTTCAGGCGATGACCGGAATCGCGGTCGAGCGGATACCAATCAGCGAACCGGCCGTCGGCCAATTGACCATCGCAGTGGGCGCTGCTGCGCACATTGGCTATCCTGTCCCGCGTTCAATGATTTCAAGGTCGTGGCGATCCGCAGCGGATGCTGAACGCTGGCGAAGTCGCTACGCTGATGCCGCTCAACGGAGTTCTAGGCTCTGAATGGCTAGACGCTCACCTTCGCGCACGTTCGAGCGGACGATTTGGCTCTCTACGTCAGCCGTCGTCGTTGCGGCCGTCGCTCTGTCGGGGCTGGTCGAAGCCTTTTTCACGTACAGAACTGCGATGGTGGGCGCATCGGATACGCTGGTGTCTGAGGCATCTTGGGCTAACGCATTATTGACGGAACGCTTCGCTCGAACCGAGCAGGCACTTCGTGATGTGGCAAGGTTGCCATGGGGAGGTGACGGATACGGCGAACGTGAGCTCGTTGCGGCCCTTGGAAACCTGCACAGTACGGACTCTGCCATAGAGTCCGCTGGATATTTGGCGCGGGGAATTCCTGCGGTGGTGATGAATGGTTTGATTCGCGGAAAGCCCGACGACGATTCCCTCCGATGGGCGAAAGAAATTAACGCCGTCCCTCTTGCCTATGGTTCTGTGCGATGCACCGGTGAGGGCGTGACACGTGGTGGTGCATCGGCGACCCTGGCTTGTTACACAAAGTCGACCGAGGCGGATAGCATCGTGGCAGCCAATGTGCGCACCAACGGGTTCAGCGAAGCGCTGTCAACGATCAACGTTTCTCGTGACACCCACATATCGGTTGTGGATTCAAAAGGCAGACTGCTGGCGCATTCGATTCAGGCGTTTGCTGCGACAAACACCGTTGTCGATGAGGAACACTCGTCCGCAACGATGAATCGCGGCGTTGTCTGGGCGCACTCGCATGGGGTCGTTGTGTTGCGCGCCGTCGAGCGTAACCGCCGAACCGGGTTCGCGGTGTACGCAGAGTACCCTCGAGAGAGAGTTTTTGCGGAGATACCCAACATACTTTTCCGCACGGCAATACTGATCGCTGCTGCAACTGCAATAGCTATGTGGGTGGCTCGCGTTCGAGCAAAGGCGCTTGCAGAACCGGCTGTGAAATTGGCTCATTCCGCGCGAAGCATTGCAGCGGGAGACCTATCGGTCCGTGTCGCCGAATCGGGTGTCTCGGAAATGCGGGAGGTGGGAGCGACCTTCAACACTATGGCCGAGCGATTGCAACGGTCTCACGCGCAAATGGAACAGGAAGTTGCAGACAAAACCCGCGACCTAGCCAACGCCAACGCCGCCCTAGAAGTAGCGAGCCAGCACAAGAGTGATTTTCTTGCGCATATGTCGCATGAGCTGCGCACGCCGCTGAATGCGGTGATCGGGTTTTCGGAGATGTTGAAGGCGCAGTACTTTGGGCCGTTGAACGACAAGCAGGCTGAGTATGTCCGCGACATCAACGCCTCGGGGCAGCACTTGCTTTCGTTAATCAACGACATATTGGACTTGGCGAAGGTGGAAGCGGGGCGCATGGAGTTGGTGCGCTCGGACGTGCACTTGCCTAGCGTTGTTGACGCTTGCTGTTCGTTGGTGTCGGAGCGGTTTGCGCGCAAGTCTCAGACGTTGGATGCGGTGGTCGATCCGGCGGTGTCGTTCTGGTCTTTGGATGAGCGCAAGGTGAAACAGTGCGTGCTGAACCTACTGTCGAATGCGAACAAATTTACGCCGAACGGCGGGCGCGTGGCATTACAGGTAAGCATTGAAGCCGAGGCGCTTGTGCTCCGCGTTACGGACACGGGCGTTGGCATCGCGCCTGACGCGGTGTCGCAGTTGTTTACCGAGTTCTACCAAGTCGCACCGTCGTCCGCCGCAGCGGGCGGCGCAGTGGCCGCGCAGTCGACAGATGCGCGCGAGGGTACGGGCCTAGGGCTTTCGTTGACGAAAAAGTTCGTTGAGCTGCATGGCGGGACGGTGGAAGTAGTGAGCGAAGTGGGCGAAGGTTCGACCTTCACGTTGCGCTTCCCAGCGGTCGCGAGTACCGAAGTGACGGCGACGGTTGTGTCATGAGCGCGCACGTGCTTGTGGTGGAAGACGACCCGTTGTCGCAGCGATTGATGCGCGATGTATTGGAGGTGCACGGCTATGACGTGCTCGTCCTGGGCAGCGCGGAGGAGGGACTCGCCAGTGCGTGCGCGCGACGACCTGATTTGGTGCTGCTGGATATTCGCTTGCCAGGTATGGACGGATTCGCTGCGTTGGACGCGTTGCGTAACAGCGCGGAAACTGCGAGCGTGCCGGTGCTTGCGGTGACCGCTTCGGTGATGCTTGGCGAACGAGAAAAGATAATGAACGCCGGGTTTGATGGGTACCACCCGAAGCCGATTCAGATTCCGCAGCTGTTGGTTGAGGTGGCGCATTTCGTTGCGTCTGGGCGAAAATCTGGCGCATGAGCGCAAACATCCTCGTCGTTGACGATCAAGCCCCGAACCGCAGGTTATTGCAGGACCTGTTGACGATTAAAGGCTATGCGGTGAATGCCGTCGATTCGGGCGAGGCCGCTCTTAGCGCCATCGCAACAGGCGGCGTTGCTCTCGTTTTGCTCGACGTGATGATGCCCGGAATGGATGGCTTCGCAGTGTTGGCAGCCATTCGCGGTAACTCGGCCAGCGCGCATCTGCCGGTCGTGCTGTGCACCTCCCTCGACCCGGATCGAGAGCGCGTGCGTGGCCTTGAGGCGGGGGCTGACGATTTCTTGCAGAAGCCGATCAACCACGCGGAATTGCTTGCCCGCGTGCGTTCGCTGCTGCGTGTGAAACAGTTGTTTGACGAAGTGACTGCACGGCAGGCCGAGCTTCGCGCGCTCAACGAATCGTTGGAGCAACGCGTTCAGGCGAAGGCGGCGGAGGTAACAAATCTCTCGCGCCTGAAGCGGTTCTTTTCGTCGGCGTTAGCCGAGAAAATCGTGCGTGGTGGCACCGACGATCCTCTGGCGAGTCACCGACGTGATGTGGCCGTGGTGTTCGTCGACCTGCGTGGCTTCACGGCGTTCGCGGATGCGGCTGCACCGGAAGACGTCATGCGTGTACTGCGCGAGTTTCATGCGGCGCTGGGTGCGTGCATTGATTCAGCGGGTGGAACTATCGAGCGCTTCACCGGCGACGGCGTGATGGTGTTCTTCAATGATCCGGAGCCGGTGGCGAACCCTTGCGCGACCGCGCTGCGATTCGCCATGGATGTGCGTTCGCGCACGGGCGAGCTTTCGGCGCGATGGGCGCGTGAGGGCTTTTTGCTGGACGCGGGAATCGGCGTTTCGTATGGCTACGCGACAGTCGGCGCGATCGGCTATGAAGGGCGCATTGATTACGGCGCGATAGGCTCTGTAACGAACATGGCGGCGCGGCTGTGTGCCGAGGCTGGTGGCGGCGAGATTCTTGCGCAGCAGCGCGTGGTGGCGTTGGGGGGCGAGGGCTTTGTCGCGAGCGAGGCCGCGTCGTACGCGCTAAAAGGCTTTCGCGAACCGGTGTTGGCGGCGCGCATCGGCTGACACCCTGCTGCGCGACGAGAGCGTTCGTTAGGGAACGATGCCGGAGGTTCAAAACGCCCGTTCGTGGTGAGCTTGTCGAACCATGAACGTGAATGGCATTGCTACTGCGCCCGCGATAGTTCAACTCACTGGATCCCCGGCTGCGCCGAGGATGACGCCAAAATTGGATTCCGAGCCTATTTCCAATTTGAAGAAGCTCCGCTCGTGTGGCTTTTTCGCCCTACCCATGTTGGTGGGGAACGCGCGCTTCGTCCGCGCTACATTTGCTGCATAAGAAATGTATCGGGGAACAGCGTCAATGGTGAAGTCTGGTAGTCAATCCGCCCGCGTAACCCTACGCCAGCTGTGCAACCTCGCGTTGCCTGCGCCGGTGTTGTTGCCTTCGTTGCTGCCGGCGATTCGGGCTTTGGTGCCCTCTGCGCATGCGGCGTTTTTTTATTGCGACGCGACCGGGAACATGGTGAACATGTATGCCGAGCGGATGTTGCCGCCGGAGGCGATGACGCGCTATTATGAGCGGCATTATCGGCACGATTCGCATGCGTTTTCTCGTGCGTTCCTGCGCTTGGCGGCGGCAGCTGATCCGGTGTCGTTTCGGACGATTTCGGCTGAGGAGAAGCGCACGGATTACTACCGCGAAGTGCTCTCGGCGCTGGGCGTGGCGCACGTGATGTACGGCGTGGTGCGCGCGGTGGGCAACGGGCGCGAGCCAATTGGGCAGCTGAGTTTGTATCGGGGTGAAGGCGAGCCTGCGTTCGATGCGGAGGACGCGGAGGCGCTTCGGGATGTGTTGCATTACCTTGGCCGCGCCTTGGCGGCGACGCCGTATGCGCCGGTGACTGCGCCTTCCGAGCAGATTGCAGAGGAGGCGATGGCGGTGCTGTCGGACGACGGTGAGGTGATGTTTGCCGACGAGGGGTGGACGCGGCTGGCGCGGTTGGCACGTGGCGAGCCGATTTCGCCGATGCAGGCGAAGCAAGAGCCGAAAGCGTTGCGCGAGTTCCTGCGCGGCGTGGTGATCGCGGCGCGCGCCGCGAAAAATGCGCTGTATCAGGTGGAGTCTCCGTGGGGAAAATTTGCGTTTCGGCACCATGCGCTGTCCGGTGCTTCGGGCCACAAGGCGACGGCGCTCGTCGTCTCGCGGCTCGCGACGGAGTCGGTGCGACTCGCAGAAGGCGCAGCGAAACTCTCGCTCTCGGCGCAGCAACGCGAAGTGGCGCTTCTTGTCGCGCTCGGGCAGACCAACTCCGAGATCGCCGAGAAGCTGGGCGTGTCCGTGAACACGGCGAGCTACCACGTCAAGCAAGTGTTCGCAAAGCTCGAAGTGCACGACCGCGCGGATGTGGCCCGTTTGTTGCGCCAGGCTTGATCGACGTCCGGATTGCTAACGAACAGCTTTTGTGCGCTAACGACCGCCAGGCGGTCGTTTCAGGCTCGTTCTTGTGCTTATTGACTAAACGGTTTTTTGCGCATTAACGACCGTGTGGCTGTCGTTAATGCGGAAAAGCCATTAAGTGCAGTGTCTGCAACGTTTGCCCGACTAGGCGAAGCTGGCGCTCTGCGGATTTACCAGCGCTGTAGCGCAAGCGCGGCACGCCGATATTCAACGATGGTCGTCGTGTCAGCCATTTATCGCGGGCAAGCCCGCTCCCGCAGTGGCTTTGCTACGCCGCTACGTTGTGTATCGCCCGTCAAAATCCATCCAACGCCCAGCGCGGTAGTCGTAGAGGCGACAGCGCTTGAGGATGTCGCGTAGGTGCGCGAGCGAAGCGCGTTGGACGATGACGTGTTCCGGGTATTGCGCCTCGAGCGCGCCCTGCGTCGCGCGCAGGTTGTACAGCGGTGTAAGTTTGTCGGCGTGGTGCGCGGTGTGCTCGAAGATATTGGCGAACGCGAGTTCGATCACGCGCGGGAACGTCATGTGCACGGTGCCTGCAATTTGGGATTGGAAGTAACTCCACTCAGTCACGTTGTCGAACCAGCGAACGCGCGGATGTGTGTGGTGCTGAAGCGTGACGAACGCCATCACCCAGTTCCAAACGATGAACGGCCAGACGACACAAAGCATTACTTCGCCGAAACGCCATGCAGTCGCGAGTGCTCCCTCCGACTGCCATGCGCCCCAGGCCAGAACGACCGCAACTTGCGCCGCAACGAATATCCCCAACACGGCGAGTTCAACGAAGAACCGGCGCTCGGTACGCAGTTGCGCACGCTCGCCCTTGCTGAGCACGATCAAGTCGGTCCACCACACGTCGATCATGTAATAAAAGCCCATGCCCCACATCGTGTGATACGCGCGGTGCAGTCTTTGGCGCGCGGGGGAGAGCGAGCACCACTCATCGAATGTCAACGGTGGATATCCGTCATCACGTGACGCGAGATTCGTCCAGCTGTGATGCATGCGGTTGTGTCCCCATTCCCAGCTGGTGGGCGGGTGCAGCGACGGCAGAAATGCAAGCAATGCCGCAAGTCGGTTGAAACGCGCAGACGACGTGAGACCGCCGTGCGACGCGTCATGGCCGATCACGAAGAGCGTTCCAGTGTTGACTCCAAGCATTGTGCCAAGCAAAAGTTTCAACCACGCCTGATCGACGAAAACCGTCAACACGAAAAGTGCCGCCCACGACGCTAGGTTGACGACGATGAGAGTTGCGCCGAGAGTGTTGCAATGAGTATTGCGATGGGCCGGGAGACTTTGCAGCACTGTAACAATGTTCGGAAGCGGCCGCGACTGGTCGGGTGGCGTCATGCGTTGGGTGCGCATTCGTACGCGTGTTGGCTGTCGCCGTCGAGGCGCTCGGCGAGCGTTTTCGCTTCTGCCCATGCTTGCGAAATGATGCCTGCGGCGGTCGCGCATTGCTCCGCAGTGTGCTGCGACATGACTTGCATGCGCAGCCGTGCGTTGTTGTTGGACACGGCTGGGTATTCAACGAGGTTAGTCAAAACGCCGCGTTCGGCGATGAGCGCGCTGGTGATGCGCGCGACGTCTTCACGGCCTAGCAGCACGGGGACGATGGGCGAAGGCTGTCCCATGACCGTGATGCCCAGCGCTCGCAGATGGCTGCGCAGTGCGCCTACCGCGTCGAACAAAGCGTCGCGTCGCGTTTGTCCTTCGTCGGAGCGGATGATTTTTATGCATTCGCGAACGGTGGCGATTTGCGCAGGCGACAGCGCGTTGGAGAAGGTGTTGGGCGGCGCGTAGTAGCGCAAGTATTCTTTGATCGCATGACTGTGCGTGGCAACGAATCCGCCGTTCGAGGCGAACGACTTGGAAAACGCACCCATCACCAAATCCACTTTTCCGAGCATGCCCTGCACGCCGATTTGCCCGGTGCCGTCCGGGCCACTGCATCCTAAATCATGCGCGACATCGACGAGCAGCATCGCGCCGAATTCGTGCGCCAACGATTGCAACGCGTTGATGTCCGGCGAGTCAGCATCCATCGAGAAAATGCCTTCGGTGACGAGCAAGATGGCGTTGCTGCTGTCTTTGTCTCGGATACGTTGCAGCTGTTTGCGCGCGTGTTCGACATCGAGATGGCGGTAGAGGTGGACGTTACGCGTGGCGGCGTGGGCACCTTCCTGCAAACAGTTGTGCGCCAGCACGTCGATCACGACGTGATCTTGCGCTCGCATCAGACCGCGAATCACGCCGTAGCCCGCCGCCCAACCCGTTGGAAACAACGCCACATGCGGCGTGTGTAGCCACGACGCAAGCTCATGTTCAAGCACGTTGCCATCGACAACGTTGCCCGCGAGCGCGGTGGAACCGGCGCTGTGTACGCCGAGCCGATTGATCGCTTCAATCGCGGCCGCATGCACCTGCTGGTGCGAGGCCAGCGACAAATAATCCTGCGAAGAAAAATTCAGCCCCGACATCACGCGGCCGTCCAAGTAACGTAGTGAGGCATGCGCGGTGGGAGCCGTCGCCAGTGCCTTTCCGTACGCAAACATTCCGTGCTCAATGCGCTTGCGATTCCATTGCCAGAACGCCTCGGCGCGTTCGGTCGCGGTGCGTGCCTGCGTGTTGAGGAAATCGCGGGTGCTCCCCGCTAAAACCCCATCACGACGCGCATTGCGCAGTTGCTGTTCGCGTGCGTAACTGCCGCCATCCGACATCGCTAAATCTTGCGTGCGGTCAAGAACATCACCCACGATACGTACTCCGGTTTGTTTTTTGTGTGGTGTGACGATAGGAGTAAACGGCGCGATTGAACACTACCTATTCGCGTGGGTGCGGAAGCTGTGTGCGCAGAAAGCACAACGGACGCGGTGCGTCCGTTGTGTCGGTTTCAGTGATGGTTTAGCCACGAATTCATGCGCACTCGCTGCTCGCTGCCGCGTCGTTGCGCGCTGACTCTATTTCCTTTTGGGCGGGCTGGCTTTTGATGCCGGTGCCGACGCGGGCGCAGGCATTGCCGTGGTCTTAAACGCGGTGATGCAATGCGCAGCGACTTGATCCCCCACCGTTTTTCCGCCGTCTGCGTCGTCGCGCCAATGAACGCCGAGATAGATGCGGCTTACGCTGTTGTCGTGGATGGCTTGTGCAAGCGTGAGGCCACGGTACTCGAAGCGGGGCCGCACGACGCCGCGGTTGTCCGTGGTGATGCCGTTAAATTCGTCGGACACAAAGTTAAATTTGATTTGATCGGTCTTGCGGTTGACCAGCGCGGCGAATGTCTCAAAACACGCCGAGCCGAAGGTGGAGTGTCCGGACGGGTAGGCGGGAAAGTTCGGCGTGAAATTGGCGTCACTTGGCGGTGCAGTCTTGCCGTTGGCAGGGGTGAAGTGTGGATTACTTTTCGGCGCGCCGAGCGGAAGCCAGAACGGGTCAGCGTCGCTCGGTGCCGTCGCTCGGTCCCCTGCACCGCTCGGCCCCCATCCGCTTGCGCCTTCGCGAATCCCTACGACAGGGCGCCAACGATCGTGCTCATATTTCCAGTACCACGCCGCGATGCCCGCGTCCGCCATGGCCGCGTTGATCGCCGCGAGCACGTTGATTTTGTCTGCTACCGACAAGTCACGAAATTCGGTGGTTGCAGTAACCACCTGGTTATACAAGCGCGGTGGCGTTCCAATTTTGTTTGCGCCGTCGTAGCCCCAAAAGACGCCTGTGATGGCTTTGGAGCGGAACGTAGCGTCGCCCGTTGTAATGTTGGCGCGACCGCAGTTATAGACCTCGTTGTACTCGCACTGATATTGAGTTGACCCGAGTGCGTGTGGCGCCCGAAGGAACGCCTGTGTTGCGACGTCTGTCAACACAAACGGCGTGACTTCGCCCCAGTGTCGGCCGAGCGTTTTTTGCGCGGAGTTTTGTGGGTCGGGGCGATGACGGCCCGCCTCGGCGCTGTACAGCGCGTCCTCTTGTGGCAGGTCTGATTTGTCGGCAGCGCGACTAGCCAGCCAGGCGTCGGCGACTTGGCGGCCAAATTGCAAGGCGGCTGCGCTGCCGCTCGCCAACAGTGTGGTCGATTCTTTGGCGATGAGTGCGGCATCGTCGGGGTAAAGCCGTGTGGCTGCATGAAGTCCAGCGGCCAGCGCTGCGGCGAGTGCGTCAGAGGGGGACAGACCGGCAGGCGTCGGCGGCATTGACGCAAGCTTTGGTGGGTAGGCTTCCTTCGTTTTCGCGGCCACAGCCACAGCCGCGTACGCGTCACGCGCGGCGAGGTGGATGATGGCGAGTGCGCGCGACGTTTTGGTGGGGCCGCCGTTGGTCGGCGCGTGACCGTCGCTGAAGTCTCGCGCGACGAGCTCAAGCGCAAGTTGGTTGAGTTGCAAGATAGACATGATGAATTCCTTCGCTGCGTTGAAAGACTGCCGCGTTTCAACTGTTCTGTGGGTGAACAGAGAAACGTCGGCGCGCGCTGAGTTGGCGGCGCTTGCGAAGGCTAGGGGCGAAATAGCGAGAAAATTCCTACGCTGCTGAGTAGGAGGCGCGTTACTGCGCAAGCGCGGCGCGCCTTGCGGTCACTGATCGGCGCGAGGTTTTGCGCGTTGCGGGAACCCCGATCCGACGCGGCCTGGACGGTGTGACGCGACTGGATCGTGAGTAATGGCTTTTTCACGGTAACGACCAGCGGGTGGTCGTTACGGGGCAATAAGTGTGACTATCGACTTGTCGAAAAAATACGCTTTAACGACCGCCTGGCGGTCGCTGAACCACAAAAGGTGTCAGGTTGCTGCCACGAGCATTGGGCTCGGGTGCCGCAGCGAGCGAGCGGTGGAACGGTCAAACCCTTCACTGCGTTCAGGGCGAACGGAATGAGGTAGCCGAACCCGTAGCGCCGCGGACAGTGTGCTACTTCCCCGTAAAAACAGCCGCGCGCTTTTCTTTGAACGCGGCAACGCCTTCTC
>DAINAJ010000075.1:0-14600 GCA_036733505.1 Casimicrobium sp. | reverse complement strand
TTCGTGAAGGCGGTCGTACCGTCGGCGCTGGCGTCGTCGCGAAAATTATTAAGTAATCGAGCAAGCACGTGCAAAACCAAAAAATTCGCATTCGCCTTAAAGCGTTCGACTACAAGTTGATCGACCAGTCAGCCTCCGAAATCGTTGAGACCGCCAAGCGCTCGGGCGCTATCGTTCGAGGCCCGGTTCCGTTGCCAACACGCATTGAGCGCTTCGACGTTCTCCGCTCGCCACACGTGAACAAAACCTCACGCGACCAATTTGAAATCCGTACCCATCTTCGATTGATGGATATTGTTGACCCCAATGACAAGACCGTCGATCAGCTGATGAAACTGGATTTGCCAGCAGGTGTAGACGTCGAAATCAAGGTTCAGTAAACACTGAGCTATTACCCAAGCGATGCCGGTCAATTGAAACCGGCACCATGCCTCTCACGGGGCATGGCAAGAAAGAAGAGGTGAACTATGAGTCTAGGACTCATCGGACGCAAAGTCGGTATGACACGCGTCTTTAATGATGACGGATCGGCGACAGCCGTGACCGTGATCGATGTAAGCAATAACCGTGTATCGCAGCTGAAAACAGTCGCGAATGACGGCTACGCAGGCGTACAGCTAACCTTTGGCGACAAGCGCGCCAAGCGTGTTGCCAAGGCGCAGGCGGGGCATTTCGGCAAAGCCGGCGTGCAATCCGGTTCGTTCACTCGCGAATTTCGCGCAGAAGCAGGCGAACTGAAGGCGGGAGCCGTTGTCAGCGTTGAAACTTTCAGCGTCGGACAAACCGTCGACGTAACGGGGACAACGAAGGGCCGTGGTTTCACCGGCGTCATTCGTCGTCACCACTTCAGCTCCAATCGCGCCACCCACGGTAACTCGGTCACCACGCGTGCGCCTGGTTCTATCGGTATGGCGCAGGATCCGGGCCGTGTGTTCCCTGGTAAACGTATGGCAGGCCAGCACGGCAACGCCCAGCGCACCATTCAGGGCCTCAAAGTTATACGCATCGATGTGGCACGTGGGCTTCTGCTCATTCAGGGCGCTATTCCAGGTTCCGCCGGTGGCCACGTCATCGTCAGTCCGACGGTGAGGAGCTAACAATGGAATTGCAAGTAATAGACGCGCAGGGAAAATCCTCCGCAACTGTTTCGGCGTCAGACGAGGTGTTCGGTCGCGAATACAACGAAGCCTTGGTTCACCAGGTTGTGATCGCCTATCAGGCCAACGGCCGAAGTGCTGACCGTGCGCAAAAAACGCGTGCTGAAGTTCACCACTCGACCAAGAAACCGTGGAAGCAAAAGGGCACGGGTAATGCTCGAGCCGGTATGACTTCCAGCCCGATCTGGCGTGGCGGTGGACGTGCGTTCCCGAACAAACCCGACGAGAATTTCTCGCACAAGGTCAATCGCAAGATGTATCGCGCCGGCATGGCTGCGATCCTCTCGCAACTGGTGCGTGAGAATCGCCTGCACGTGGTTGAGTCATTTGCCGTCGATGCTCCCAAGACCAAACTGGTCGCGGGCGCGTTGAAGAACATGGGTCTTAACGACACGCTGATTGTCACTGACAGCGTCGACAATAACCTGTTTCTTGCCGCACGCAATCTGCCGCATCTTTCGGTGCTTGCCGCGCACAATGTGGACCCAGTGAGTTTGCTCGCCTACAACCGCGTGTTGTTGACAAAGGCAGCAATCGCCAAGATTGAGGAGTCATACAAATGAACCAAAATCGTTTGATGACCATTCTCCGCGCTCCTATCATTTCCGAGAAGAGCACATTCGTTGCGGAGAAAAACGAGCAGGTAGTGTTCGAAGTAATGCAAGACGCGACCAAGCCGGAAGTTAAGGCCGCGGTCGAATTGCTCTTCAAGGTGCAGGTTGAGAGCGTACAAATGCTAAATCGGCCGGGCAAAGTGAAGCGCTTTGGTCGTTCGATGGGCCGCCGTAGCGACTCGCGTCGTGCGTACGTCTCGCTCAAGCCGGGCCAAGAAATTAACTTTGGCGGGGAGGCATAAATGGCACTGATTAAAGTCAAACCGACCTCGCCGGGCCGCCGCTCGATGATCAAGGTTGTGAATTCGGATCTACACAAGGGCGCGCCGCACGCGCCTTTGTTGGTCGCGCAAAAGCGTGGTTCGGGACGTAATAACAACGGCCACATCACCACACGCCACAAAGGCGGAGGTCATAAGCATCACTATCGTATCGTCGACTTCCGTCGCGACAAAGATGGTGTGCCAGGCAAAGTGGAGCGGCTCGAATACGATCCTAACCGCAGCGCCTTCATCGCGTTGATCTGTTACGCCGACGGCGAACGCCGTTACGTGTTGGCGCCCAAGGGTCTCAACGCTGGTGACAGCATTCAAAGCGGCGCAGAGGCTGCGATCAAGGTAGGCAACGCCCTCCCGATCCGCAACATCCCAGTGGGCACCACCATTCACGCGATCGAAATGCAACCTGGCAAAGGCGCGCAAATCGCCCGTTCTGCTGGCGCTTCGGCCCAACTGATGGCCCGCGAAGGTGTATACGCTCAGCTCCGTCTGCGCTCCGGCGAAGTTCGCAAAATTCACGTCGATTGCCGCGCCACCATCGGTGAAGTCGGTAACGGCGAGCATTCACTTCGCGTAATCGGTAAGGCTGGCGCGAATCGTTGGCGTGGTATCCGTCCTACGGTACGCGCAATCTCCATGAACCCTGTCGACCATCCAATGGGTGGTCGCACGAACGGTGGTATGCACCCCGTTTCGCCTTGGGGCCAAAAAGCCAAGGGATTCAAGACGCGCAGCAGCAAGCGCACCAGCAGCATGATCGTGCGTACACGTCACGCCGCTAAGAAGGGTTAAGCACAATGGCACGTTCCGTTAAGAAAGGCCCATTCGTTGATGGGCATCTGGCGAAAAAGGTCGAAGTGGCCCTCGCCAAGAATGACAAAAAACCAATTAAAACCTGGTCACGTCGTTCAACAGTCACGCCGGATTTTGTTGGTTTGACGATCGCTGTGCACAATGGCAAAGCCCATGTGCCGGTCTACGTGTCCGACCAGATGGTTGGACATAAGCTGGGTGAGTTCGCGTTGACTCGCGTATTCAAAGGCCACCCGGCCGATAAAAAAGTAGCGAAGAAGTAAGGGGCTGTCATGCAAACAATAGCCATTATGAAAGCCGCGCCGGTTTCTGATCAAAAGGCTCGCCTGGTCGCTGACCAGGTGCGCGGACTGCCAGTCGCCAAGGCCCTGAATCTGCTGACCTTCAGCCCTAAGAAATCAGCCGTGCTGATCAAGAAGGTTTTAGAGTCAGCAATTGCAAACGCCGAACACAACGACGGCGCAGACATCGACGAACTCAAGATCACCTCGATCTACGTCGACAAAGCAGTTGTTATGCGTCGTTTCGCCGCACGCGCAAAAGGCCGTGGCGCTCGCCTTCTCAAACAAACCTGTCACATTCATGTGACGGTTGGCAACTAGAGGTTCCTATGGGTCAAAAAATTAATCCAACTGGATTCCGCCTTGCGGTTTCCCGTGCCTGGACCTCTAAGTGGTACGCCAGCAGCAAAAACTTTGCTACGAAGCTCAATGAGGACTACCAGGTCCGCACTTTCCTCATGCAGAAGCTGAAAAACGCCAACGTGAGCAAGATCATCATCGAGCGCCCCGCGAAAAATGCCCGCATCACCATTTACAGTGCCCGTCCGGGTGTTGTAATTGGCAAAAAGGGCGAAGACATCGAAGCGCTGCGCGCCACCCTGCGCAAGATGATGAACTGCGAGATCGCGCTGAATATCGAAGAGGTGCGCAAGCCCGAAACCGATGCCAAGTTGATCGCAGATTCGATCGCGCAACAGCTCGAAAAGCGCATCATGTTCCGTCGTGCGATGAAGCGTGCTATGCAGAACGCCATGCGCCTTGGCGCTCAGGGCATCAAAATCATGAGCGCTGGTCGCCTTAACGGTGCCGAAATCGCACGCACAGAGTGGTATCGCGAAGGCCGTGTGCCGTTGCATACGCTTCGTGCAGACATTGACTACGGCGTTTCCGAAGCGAAAACAAGCTACGGAATCATCGGCATCAAAGTTTGGGTATTCAAAGGCGAAAGTCTTGGACTCGCCGCTGCAGACAATGCGGCTGGCGCACCAGCCGAAGAGCCGGCGCAACAGCGTCGTCCCCGTCGCCCCGCAGGAGTGAGAAATGCTACAGCCAGCTAGAAGAAAATATCGCAAGGAGCAAAAGGGCCGAAACAAGGGTCTGGCCACTCGCGGTAACAAAGTGAGCTTCGGTGAATTTGGCCTCAAAGCCACCAGCCGCGGCCGTTTGACGGCGCGTCAGATCGAAGCAGCTCGTCGGGCGATTAGTCGCCACATCAAGCGCGGTGGACGTATCTGGATTCGTATCTTCCCGGATAAGCCAATCTCCAAAAAGCCAGCCGAAGTCCGCATGGGTAACGGTAAAGGTAATCCTGAGTACTATGTGGCTGAGATTCAGCCAGGTAAGGTGCTCTACGAAATGGACGGCGTTGAAGAATCTTTGGCGCGCGAAGCATTTTTGCTTGCTGCCGCCAAGCTTCCTATCGCAACCACGTTCGTACAACGTTTGGTGGGTTAAGAATGAAAACCAAAGATTTAATCGTGAAATCTGAGGCGGATCTCAACAAAGAGCTCACCGACCTCTATAAAACGCACTTCGGCCTGCGCATGCAGAAAGCCACGCAGCAACTGACGAATACGACCCAACTGGGTCGCGTTCGTCGCGATATTGCGCGCGTTAAAACAGTGCTTACTCAGAAGGCAGCAGGGAAATGAGCGAAGCTTCCAAACAGCCGTTGATTGCAACGGAAACCGGACGCGTAGTGAGCGACAAAATGACTAAGACGGTCACCGTGTTGGTCGAGCGCCGCGTTAAGCATCCGCTCTACGGCAAGGTTGTCACCAAGTCGCAGAAGTACCATGCACATGACGAAGCAAGCGTCGCCAAAATGGGTGACCTGGTCGAAATTGCCGCATGCCGTCCTTTCTCCAAAACCAAATCGTGGACTGTGTCCAAGGTACTGGAGACCGCGTAAAGCGGTAGAAAACGGCTCACTTGCGCAGTGAGCCGTTTAGTCCTATAATAATTGGCTATCCCCTGTCTTTTGGTTGCTCGCGCAGTCAATTGGCGATACGGGCCCCAAGACTACTCGGCGCAGATCATCTGCCCGGGAAAAGTTGGAGATTTTAATGATTCAAATGCAGTCGATGCTCGACGTCGCCGACAACACAGGCGCTCGTCGCGTTATGTGTTTCAAGGTGCTGGGCGGATCGAAGCGACGTTACGCCAGCATTGGCGACGTCATCAAAGTAAGCATCAAGGATGCGCAGCCACGCGGCCGTGTAAAAAAAGGCGAGGTCTACAACGCTGTTGTGGTTCGCACCGCCAAAGGCATTCGTCGCAGCGATGGCTCGCTCGTCAAATTTGACAACAACGCCGTCGTTATTCTTAACGCAAAGCTTGAGCCTATCGGCACTCGCATCTTTGGACCAGTTACGCGCGAATTGCGTACCGAAAAGTTCATGAAGATCGTGTCGCTCGCGCCCGAAGTGCTTTAAGGCGAGGTAGAAAACTATGCAAAAAATTCGCAAAGGTGACACCGTCGTCGTGACCACCGGCCGAGACAAGGGTAAGCGCGGCGAAGTCGTGCGTGTGCTGGAATCGACGCTGATCGTCGCTGGGATCAACCAAGTCAAACGTAACGTGCGTCCTAATCCCATGAAGAATGAAGTGGGTGGTATCGTGGCAAAAGACGCTGCGATCGCCGCATCAAACGTTGCTATCTATAACGCAAGCACGCAGAAGGCTGATTACGTCGCGATTAAATCGCTCGACGGTGGTCGCAAGCAACGTGTCTTCAAATCTACCGGCTTGCCGGTTTAAGCGGGGAGAAAAATATGGCTCGCTTACAAGATCAATACCGCGCAGAGATCGTTCCTGCGCTCGTCAAGCAGTTTGGCTACAAGTCCGTCATGCAGGTTCCGCGTCTTACCAAGATCGTGGTCAACATGGGTGTCGGCGAAGCTGTTGGGGACAAAAAAGTGCTTGAGCACGCAACCAAGGATTTGACTGCCATTGTTGGTCAGAAGCCAGTTGTGACTAAGGCCAAGAAAGCTATCGCGAACTACAAGATTCGCGAAGGTTACCCGGTTGGCACCATGGTGACGCTGCGTAACAAGCAGATGTTTGAATTTCTGGATCGTTTCGTAAACGTGGCGCTGCCGCGTGTGCGCGATTTCCGTGGCATCTCGCCACGCGGATTTGATGGTCGTGGCAACTTTAACCTAGGTGTTAAAGAACAGATCATCTTTCCAGAGATCGAGTACGACAAGATCGACGCGCTGCGTGGTATGAACATCACGTTTGCAACCACGGCAAAGACAGACGACGAAGCTAAGGCTCTGTTGGCTGCCTTCCGTTTCCCCTTCCGCGGATAAGCGAGGATAAGAAAATGGCAAAACTCGCCACCATCAATCGCGAACAGAAACGTCGTGACCTCGTTGCCAAGTACGCCAAGAAGCGTGCCGCACTTGAGGCCATTATTGCTGATAGCAGCGCGGGTGAAGAAGCCCACGCTGAAGCGCGCGCAAAGCTACAAGCTTTCCCGCGTAACGCTAACCCGACCCGCCTGCGCAACCGTTGTCAATTGACCGGTCGCCCCCGTGGTGTCTTTAGCAAGTTTGGTCTTGCGCGCCACAAGGTGCGTGAGCTCGCGTTCAAAGGTGAGATCCCTGGTCTCACCAAAGCTAGCTGGTAAGGAGATTCGGCAATGAGTATGTCCGATCCTATCGCTGACATGTTGACGCGCATTCGTAATGCGCAGGCAATGGAAAAAGTTTCCGTCAAAATGCCAGCGTCCAAAGTAAAGACCGCCATCGCGCGCGTGCTTAAAGACGAAGGCTATATCGAAGACTTCAAGATCGCTGGCGACGCTGCCAAGATCGCTGAGCTCGAAATTGGCCTGAAATATTACGCCGGTCGCCCCGTTATCGAGGCGATTCATCGCGTGAGCAAACCTGGACTTCGTATTTACCGTGGCAAAGATGACTTGCCAAGCGTAATGAACGGTCTTGGTGTCGCTATTGTGTCTACGCCCAAAGGCGTGATGACTGATCGCAAAGCACGCAGCCTGGGCATGGGCGGCGAAGTGCTCTGCACGGTCGCTTAAGGGGAATCAGCATGTCACGTATTGCTAAATACCCCGTCGATATTCCCGCAAAAGTGGAAGTGGTGTTGGCCGGTGGTCGGGTTGACGTTAAGGGCCCTCTGGGAGCCTTGGGTCACGACTTCGGCGGCGCTGTCACCATCGAACGCAAAGAGAATCAAATTCTCTTCAGCGCAGCCAATGGTGATCAACACAGCCGAGCCATGTCAGGAACCAGCCGCGCGCTGGTTGCCAATATGGTCCGCGGTGTGTCGGAAGGCTTTTCGAAGAAGCTCAATTTGGTTGGTGTGGGTTTCCGTGCTGCAGCAGCTGGCGATAGTTTGAATCTGTCGCTTGGTTTCTCGCATCCGGTGGTTCACAAGATGCCGTCGGGCGTAAAAGTTGCCACCCCAACCCAGACCGAAATCATCATCTCTGGTGCTGACCGTCAACAGGTTGGTCAAGTTGCCGCTGAGATTCGCGCCTATCGTCCGCCTGAGCCTTACAAGGGCAAAGGAGTTCGTTACTCGGACGAAGTCGTGACGCTCAAAGAAACCAAGAAGAAGTAGGGTAGGGCACCACCATGAATAAAAGCAAACAAGTCGCTCGTATTCGCCGCGCTCGCCAAACGCGTTTGCGTATGACCGCGCTGCAGGCCACGCGTCTCGCTGTTTTCCGTTCCAACTCGCACATCTATGCGCAAGTCATCTCCGGTGACGGTAGCAAGGTTCTAGCAAGTGCATCTACCGCTGAAGCTGACGTTCGCGCGCAGCTCAAGAATGGCGGAAATCGTGCGGCAGCCGAACTGGTTGGCACGCGTATCGCAGAAAAAGCAAAAGCCGCCGGCGTAGAAGTCGTCGCTTTTGATCGGTCTGGCTATCAATATCACGGTCGCGTTAAAGCTCTTGCTGAAGCTGCGCGCGCCGGTGGTCTTAAGTTCTAAAGGAGTACTCGGATGGCACGTCCCCAAGTACAGAAAAACGAAGAGCCAAGTGACGGTCTTCGCGAAAAGATGATTAGCGTCAATCGCGTCACCAAAGTGGTGAAAGGCGGTCGCATCATGGCGTTCGCTGCGCTCACCGTAGTTGGTGATGGCGATGGTCGCGTCGGCATGGGCAAGGGCAAATCGAAAGAGGTGCCCGTAGGTGTTCAGAAGGCAATGGAGCAGGCTCGTCGGCAGATGATCAAGGTTAGCTTGAAGTCGGGTACTGTGCACCATGCCGTGACCGGCAAACACGGTGCAACTACTGTGTTGATTCAACCGGCTTCAGATGGTACTGGCGTAATCGCTGGTGGCGCCATGCGTGCCGTGTTTGAGGTAGTCGGTGTCACTAACGTGCTCGCCAAGTGCTTCGGCCCAACTAATCCCTACAACGTCGTTCGCGCCACGCTTAACGCGCTGGAACGTGTCTCGACACCGGGTGAGGTTGCCGCGAAGCGTGGTCTTAGCGTTGAGCAATTGACGGAGGCATGATCATGGCTGCCAAGATGTTCAAAGTTAAGCTGGTGAAGTCACCCATTGGTGCCAAGTCCAATCACGTTGCTACTGTGCAGGGCCTTGGCCTAAAGCGCATGGGGCAGGTTCGTGAACTTATTGATACGCCGTCGACG
Source organism: Casimicrobium sp. (assembly GCA_036733505.1). Lineage (GTDB taxonomy): Bacteria > Pseudomonadota > Gammaproteobacteria > Burkholderiales > Casimicrobiaceae > Casimicrobium. The sequence continues at coordinate 5,825 of DAINAJ010000075.1, read as the reverse complement.
CGAGGCATGGTTAACACCGTGCGGCATCTCGTCGTGGCGGTCGCGTAGTTTGCGCACGAAAACGAAAGCGTAAAAGATGCAACTCAATACTATTAAGCCTGCTGAAGGCTCCAAGAAAAATCGTCGACGCGTCGCTCGCGGTATGGGCAGCGGTTTGGGAAAGACGGCTGGTCGCGGCCACAATGGTCAGAAATCTCGTTCCGGCGGTTTCCACAAAGTGGGCTTCGAGGGTGGTCAGATGCCGCTGCAACGTCGCCTGCCGAAGCGTGGTTTTACCTCGTTGATGCGCGATTTCCAGGCCGAAGTTACTGTCGGCACCTTGGCCAAGCTAGGTGTGGCAGAAGTCGACATGCTGGCATTGAAAACCGCCAAGCTGATCGCAAATGACGCTAAGGTGGTCAAAGTGATTGCCGGTGGTGAGATCACCATCGCGGTCTCTCTTCGTGGCATCGGTGCCACGGCGAGCGCTCGCAAAGCGATCGAAGCCGTCGGCGGTAAGTTCGAATAATTCCACCGCTCAAATAAATTGGGCGATATCAGGATGAATGTGTGGCGTTAAACCCAGCTCAAAAACCCGGGAACAAATATGGCGACCTCAAACGTCGCCTTTTGTTCTTGTTAGGTGCGTTGATCGTGTATCGCATAGGCACTCATGTGCCTGTGCCCGGCATCAATGCGGCCGTCCTCGAAGAGCTTTTTAAGTCTCAACAGGGCGGTATCCTTGGTCTCATGAACGTGTTTTCGGGGGGCGCTTTGCAGCGTTTCTCGATATTGGCGCTTGGCATCATGCCTTATATTTCGGCGTCGATCATCATGCAGTTAGCATCGGTGGTCGTGCCCTCTCTAGAGGCGCTGAAGAAAGAGGGCGAGGCGGGGCGCAGAAAGATCACGCAGTACACGCGTTACGGCACGCTGGTGCTGGCTTTCTTTCAGGCTTCCGGGATTGCAATCGCGCTTGAGAGTCAGCCTGGTTTGGTTCTAGAGCCTGGCATTTCATTCCGCTTAATTACAGCGATCACGTTTGTCACCGGCACCATGTTCCTGATGTGGTTAGGCGAGCAAATCACTGAGCGCGGGCTAGGAAACGGAATTTCGCTTCTCATTTTCGCGGGCATTGCCGCAGGTTTGCCGGCCGCAATGAAAAACACGCTCGAGCTGCAGTCTTCGGGTAACCTCAGCATTCTCAAGTTGCTCTTTCTTGTGTTACTCGTTATCGTGGTGACAGCAGCTGTTGTATTTTTCGAGCGCGCACTGCGCAAGGTGCTGGTTAACTACGCGAAACGTCAAGTTGGCAACAAGGTATACGGCGGACAAAGCTCGCATTTACCGTTGAAGTTAAACATGGCGGGTGTCATTCCGCCGATCTTTGCATCCAGCCTCATCCTGTTCGTGCCAACGATCCTTGGCTTTCTAGGGCCGGGCGCGGGCCCGTCGTGGCTTCGAGACGTGGCAAACGCTTTAGGCCCAGGACAACCTGTCCACATGATTGTCTACGCGGCGTTGATCATTTTCTTCTGCTTCTTCTATACCGCTATTCAGTACAACCCAAAAGAAACAGCTGAAAATCTTAAGAAGGGCGGCGCCTTTATTCCTGGCTATCGTCCAGGCGATCAAACTGCTAAGTACATCGAAAAAATCACCACACGACTGACGCTCATCGGCGCCATTTACATCACTGTGGTTTGTTTAATTCCCGAGCTGCTAATTAGCGCGTGGAACGTTCAATTTTATTTTGGCGGCACGTCACTATTGATCGTGGTCGTCGTAACAATGGATTTTATGACGCAAGTACAGGCGTACATGATGTCTCAGCAGTACGACAGTCTGCTGAAGAAGGCCAACCTGAAGGGTGGATTAAAAGTCTAAGCGCATGGCGAAAGAAGACACCATCCAGATGCAAGGCGAAATACTCGAGATGTTGCCTAACGCAACTTTTCGAGTGAAGTTAGAGAACGGGCACGTTGTCCTAGGGCACATCTCCGGCAAGATGCGCATGAACTACATAAAAATTTTGCCGGGTGACAAAGTAACGGTGGACATGACACCTTACGACTTGTCACGGGCACGGATCACATTCCGCGCCAAATAACCAAAAAACAGGAAACGAAACATGAAAGTGAATGCTTCGGTAAAGAAGATTTGCCGTAATTGCAAAATCATTCGCCGAAAAGGCGTGGTTCGCGTGATCTGCACAGATCCGCGTCATAAGCAGCGTCAAGGCTAAGGAAGGAGACCAAGAATGGCACGTATCGCCGGGGTCAACATCCCCAACCACAAACATGCTTGGGTTGCGATGACCGCAATCTTTGGCATTGGCAATACACGCGCTCGCAAAGTGTGTGACGCTGCTGGTGTAGCTCAAGACAAAAAAGTCAAGGACTTGACTGATGCTGAGCTCGACAAACTGCGCGAACAAATCGGTAAATTTAGCGTTGAAGGTGATCTTCGCCGCGAAGTAACGATGAGCATCAAGCGCCTGATCGACTTGGGCTGCTATCGCGGTACTCGTCATCGCAAAGGCCTCCCCGCTCGTGGTCAGCGTACACGCACGAATGCGCGTACACGCAAAGGCCCACGTAAGGCCATCGCTGGCAAGAAAGGCTAAGACTTAGATCATGGCACAAGCATCTTCCAAGAACGCAGCCGCAGCCCGCGCGCGTAAAAAAGTTAAGAAGAACGTTTCCGAGGCTATTTGCCACGTACACGCTTCGTTCAATAACACCATCATCACCATCACCGATCGCCAAGGCAACGCATTGTCGTGGGCTACCTCCGGTGGTGCTGGCTTCAAAGGCTCACGTAAATCGACTCCTTTTGCGGCCCAGGTCGCAGCTGAGGCAGCCGGTAAAGTCGCCGTTGAGTGTGGCGTGAAGAACATCGAAGTTCAGATCAAAGGTCCGGGTCCGGGCCGTGAGAGCGCTGTACGCGCACTGAACGCGCTGGGGATTAAGGTCACCAGCATTTCTGACGTGACGCCGGTACCGCACAACGGTTGCCGTCCGCCTAAACGTCGTCGCATGTAATTCACCCAGGAGAAAACTCATGGCTCGTTATACCGGCCCCAAGTGCAAGCTCTCCCGTCGTGAGGGCACAGATCTATTTTTAAAGAGCGCACGCCGCTCGCTCGACAGCAAATGCAACCTCGCCGTAGCGCCTGGTCAGCATGGAGCCAAATCTGGCCAACGCTTGTCGAACTATGGCTTACAGCTTCGCGAGAAGCAAAAGCTTCGCCGCATTTACGGCGTACTTGAGCGTCAGTTCCGCCGTACGTTCGCCGAGGCTGATCGCCGCAAAGGCTCAACGGGCGAAAACCTGTTGAAGTTGCTCGAATCGCGTCTTGATAACGTCGTGTATCGCATGGGCTTCGGCTCTACGCGCGCCGAAGCTCGTCAGTTGGTTAGCCACAAGGCTATCTTGGTCGACGGCAAGATGTGCAATATCCCTTCAGCCATTATTTCCGCGAATGCTGTTATCAGCGTTTGTGAGAAATCAAAAGCACAGGCGCGCATCATTGACGCCGTCGCCTTGGCTGAACGTATCGGCTTTCCTGGTTGGGTTGACGTCAACACCAAGGAAATGAAGGGTACGTTTAAGCACGCGCCCGACCGCAGTGAGTTCGCATCCGACATCAACGAAAGCTTGGTCGTCGAGTTGTACTCGAAGTAATCGAATTTCCTCACTGTAAAGGACGCGTATGCAAAGTACTGCTTTTTTGAAACCGCGCAACATTGAGGTTCAGGCCACCAGTCCATCCAGCGCTCGCGTTGTGATGGAGCCGTTTGAGCGTGGCTACGGCCACACGCTCGGCAATGCGCTTCGTCGCGTATTGCTGTCGTCTATGCCCGGCTACGCGCCGACCGAAGTGTCTATCACTGGCGTCGTGCATGAATATTCAGCGCTGGAAGGCGTGCAGGAAGACGTAGTCGACCTGCTTTTGAATCTCAAAGGCGTGGTCATCAAGCTGCACAATCGCGATAACGCGGTGCTGACGCTTAAGAAAGAGGGCGCTGGTCCCGTGACGGCTGCCGATATCGAATCTTCGCATGAAGTCGAAATCGTCAATCCGGAACACGTGATCGCGAACCTCACACAGGGCGGAAAGCTTGAGCTAGAAGTCAAAGTTGAACGTGGCCGTGGGTATGTCCCGGCGACGGTTCGCACTGCGGCCGGCCAAACGGCAAATCGTAAAGTGGGCTCGATCCTGCTTGACGCTTCGTTTAGCCCTGTTAAGCGGGTGAGCTACTTGGTTGAGTCCGCTCGCGTTGAGCAGCGTACTGACCTTGACAAGCTTGTGCTCGACATCGAAACCAATGGCGCGATTGAGCCTGAAGGTGCGGTTCGCTATGCGGCTAGCATCCTCGTGGATCAACTCTCGGCGTTTGCTGACCTCAAAGGCACCGACATGCCGGCCCTCGAGCGCGCTACTGCGTCGTTCGACCCTGTGTTGTTGAAGCCTGTGGACGACCTCGAACTCACCGTTCGTTCGGCCAACTGCCTCAAAGCAGAAAACATTCACTACATCGGCGATCTGGTGCAGCGCAGCGAAACGGAGCTTTTGAAGACTCCGAACCTTGGCCGCAAATCGCTTAACGAAATTAAAGAAGTTCTCTCACAGCGCGGCCTCGCGCTGGGCACCAAGATCGACAACTGGCCTCCGGCTGGTCTTGATCGCGGCAACTAAGAGCGGACTAGGAGAAAAACTATGCGTCACGGTCACGGACTGCGCAAACTCAACCGAACCAGCGCCCATCGTCAGGCGTTGCTTCGCAACCTCTCAACCGCGCTGCTTCGTTATGAAGTGATTAAGACAACGCTGCCGAAGGCTAAAGAGCTTCGTCGCGTCGTCGAGCCACTCATCACGTTGGGCAAAAAGCCATCACTAGCGAACCGTCGCTTGGCGTTTGATCGCCTCCGCGATCGCGATATCGTCGGCAAGGTGTTCAATGAACTCGGCCCACGCTACGCAGCGCGTAACGGCGGTTATGTTCAGATCCTCAAGTTCGGTTTCCGTCAGGGCGATAATGCTCCGATGGCTCTCGTGCAATTGATGGATCGTCCTGCTGCTGCTGCTGAGGCTCCAGCCGAAGACGCGAAGTCAGAATAGTCGGCGAAAGCGGACAAAGAAAAAGGCCGGGTGACCGGCCTTTTTCGTTTCGTCGCGAACAATAGCTTTTCCGGCGTAACGACTGCTCTGTGGCCGTTGTAACTCAATTTTGCAGAAAGTCGACTACAAGAAAAAATAGGCTCTACCCATGGTGCGACGGCGCTAGGAGCTAGAAAGCTGTAGCTTAGCTTGGATCAGATTTTTTCGTGATCAGGCTGTAAACGAACACGACGACGACGGCGCCAACCACGGACGCGATCCAATGTGTGCCCGCGGTCTTGGACACGATGCCAAGCTGCTGTCCGCCAAGCGTCCCCAGTAGCGAGCCCGCGACGCCTAACAGCGCAGTGACGATGATTCCGCCGCCTTGTTTGCCGGGGACCAAAAATTTCGCAATCGCGCCAACGACAAGACCAACCAGCGCCAAAATGATGTAATCCATACAACCCTCCTTGTGAAAACAAGCGCAACTGTACACCAATAAGGGTTACCCCGCGTTCACACTATGCCGCAAATGGCGGCTGGAGAAAACCATGCAATGGATCAGTCAACATCTACCCGAACTTGCCATGTCGGCCGCCATGGCTTGGGGCGCAGGACTCCGGCTATACCTCGTGGTATTCGTCGTCGGTTTGCTCGGCAAGCTTGGGTACGTGCCGCTACCCGATGCCCTCAAGGTGCTAGCCAGCCCGTTGGTCCTCGGGGCCGCTGGATTCATGAC
>DAINAJ010000074.1:1410-14604 GCA_036733505.1 Casimicrobium sp. | reverse complement strand
GCACGACCGCGTTTTCTGCCCAACCGCTTTTGACCTTAACGAAGAGTTCAAGGTACACCGGGCCACCGAAAAGCTTTTGCATGTCGAGTCGTGCTTCGGTGCCGATGCGTTTGAGAAGCTCACCGCCGGCGCCAATAAGAATCGGTTTTTGCGAGTCTTTGTCTACGAGAATCGCAGCGAAGATGCGGCGAAGATTGCCTTCTTGCTCGTACTTGTCGATCATCACGGCCGCGCGATACGGCAGCTCGTCACCGGTCAAGCGAAAAATCTTTTCGCGGATGATTTCAGCGGCGAGGTAGCGTTCCGGTTTATCTGTGAGGTCATCCGCTTCGAACATCAGTTCGCCGATGGGCAAGAGCTTTTCAATCTCGGCCAGCAAATCTTTGGTTTGTGTGCCTTTGCTCGCAGCAACGGGCACCACCGAAGCAAATTCGCGTGCGGCGGCTAGCTCGGTAATGTCAGCGGCCAACGCAGCGCGGTCTTTGATGAGATCGACTTTGTTAGGCACCGCGATGACCGGCACTTTTTTCGGAATCAGGTCGAGCACAGCGCGATCCGCGGTTGAGAGACGCGTTGCGTCCCACAACCAGAGCACGACATCCACCTCTTCCAAGGTGCGGCGAACGCTACCGTTGAGGCGCTTGTTCATTTCGCCGCCGTGCTTGGTCTGGAAACCTGGCGTATCGACGAATACAAACTGCGCGGTGTCCGTGGTCAGAATTCCGCGCAGCGGCAAGCGCGTGGTCTGCGCTTTGCGCGAGGTGATCGACACCTTTTCGCCCACCAAGCGATTGAGCAAAGTGGACTTGCCAACGTTGGGTTTTCCGATCACGGCGATTTGCCCGCAACGCAGGCGTTTTGTGTCAGCCATGATCAATCACACACCTAATTTATTCAGCACCGCATTGGCCGCTTGTTGCTCGGCAGCACGTCGCGACGAGCCTTTGCCCATCGCTTCTTGTTCCATCTGCGGCACGCTACAGCGCACCGTGAAGACCTGTGCATGCGCTTCGCCGTCCACGCGCTCAACGTTGTAGGATGGCAGCGGAAAGTGTTTCGACTGCATCAACTCTTGAAGGCGCGTTTTGGCGTCTTTTCCGCCTTCATTCGGGTTCACTTGCGAAATGCGATTGCTATAAAGGCGATTGATTGTGGTCGCCGCAGCGTCAAAGCCAGAGTCGAGAAGGATTGCACCAAAAATCGCCTCTAGCGCGTCGGCGAGCATCGAGGGGCGCTCGCGTCCGCCGCTCTTTTCTTCGCCTTCGCCAATGCGCAAATGCTGCGAAATGTCGAGGCGTTGCGCAAGCGAGTGCAGCGCGGGCTGACTCACAAGGTTCGCACGCATGCGCGAGAGCTGCCCCTCGGGAAGCTCAGGAAATTTGTTGTAGAGCGAGAGCGCGATGGTGCAGTTCAACACGCCGTCGCCGATAAATTCGAGGCGCTCATTATGTGGTGTGCCGAAGCTGCGATGCGTTAACGCATCGCGCAGCAAGCGCGGCTCAACAAACGTGTATCCGAGGGAGGCTTCGAGGCTCAAAGCTAACGATTGCCTGTAGCGGATGCGGCAAAGTCGAACAATAAGCTCATATTGCCCGCGACTGGAACTCGCCGCTGATACGTAACGCCGAGTGAGAGGCGACCCTGGTCTTTGGCGATGTCCAGATCGGTGCCTTTAACTGGCAAATCATCGATACTTGCGCGACGATCGAACGCACTGCGAATCGCGGAGCCTTGGGCATCTACCGTGAATTCGTTGGCGGTGGCCTGCAATACTTTTTTCAATGAAAAGTACTCTGTCCAAGCCGGTACGCAGCGAAACGCGGTGAACATGACAAACGCCACGATCGCCGCGAGGAAAATAAACCCGATCAGACTGAGACCGCGTTGCCGCTTCAAGTTCGCCATAGAGTGCACGCAAATTGCTAACAAGAATTATTGTATGCCGCGAAACACACGTTTGAAAGCAAAGGACGACACGTCTTCCCAGTTAAACCAAATAAAGAAAGCTTTGCCACGCAGGTGTGTGTCTGGCACGAAGCCCCAATAGCGGCCATCAAGGCTGTTGTCACGGTTGTCGCCCATCGCCAAGTAGTGACCCTGTGGAACCTTGCAGGTCACCGTGCTGCCGTCATCTGTACACGTTGGCACGGGGGTGCCGGGGTACTTCTGATTCGGGAGGAACGAGGGCATCTGTGGAAATTGCGCGATGAGATGTTCGCGGTCGCCCAGTTTTTCTTTGAACTTCACAGTCGTGAGCTGTTGGCCGAATTCCGAATAGCTGTAAATGCCATCTTCCACTTGGGGCACTGCAACGCCGTTCAGCGTTAGCTTTTTATCTTTGTAAACAATCGTGTCCCCCGGCAAACCGATGATGCGCTTGATGTAATCTTTTTCGGGTTCATGCGGTGCTTTGAAGACCGCAACATCGCCGCGCGCGGGGCTGTTGATGTCGATGACTTTTGCATCGAGCACCGGCAAACGAATGCCATACGTGTATTTGTTGACGAGAATGAAGTCGCCGGTAATCAATCCGGGCCGCATAGAGCTGGAAGGAATGCGAAACGGCTCAGCCAAAAACGAGCGTAAGACAAACACTACCAACAACACGGTGAAGATCGACGCCGGGACTTCGATGCCCCAGTGCAACACTTCGCCAGCAGCGCGCCGTTTAGCTAGATAGAACTTGTCGACGGCCCATGCGATGCCGCACACAACCACCGCGCCGAGGAGCAGCGCCGGAAAGTTAACGGGCACGCCGGTAAACACACCGCGGAGAGCGGTGACCACAAGAAGAGCGAGCGCTAGAGAGGGAAGATATTTCATTGCAGCAATGTCATTCTGAGCGAAGCGAAGAATCGCGTGTAAGTTCGTTGCGGCGGGCTTTCACCGCGCCACTTGTCACCTGATCCTTCGCGATGCTCAGGATGACAATACAACGTTAACCAAAAATTGCCTTCGCGTTGCGCCGCTGCGACCAATCGAAGCCTTGCGGCGCGAACGTTCATCCGCAGGCGCGAGTTACTTGTCGCCGGTCTGCAGAATCGCCAAAAAGGCTTCCTGCGGAATTTCTACAGAGCCGACCGACTTCATGCGCTTTTTGCCCTCTTTTTGTTTGTCGAGCAATTTGCGCTTACGAGAAATGTCGCCACCGTAGCACTTGGCCAACACGTCTTTGCGCATCGCTTTCAAGCTTTCACGCGCAATGATGGTGGCGCCAATGGCCGCCTGAATTGCCACGTCGTACATCTGGCGTGGGATTAGCTCACGCATCTTGGCCGCAACTTGACGACCACGATATGCACTCTGCGCACGATGCACCATGCTAGAAAGCGCGTCCACCTTGTCGCCATTGATCAGAATATCGAGCTTTACGACGTCCGCAGAACGAAACTCTTTGAACTCGTAATCCAGAGACGCGTAACCGCGCGATACGCTCTTGAGCTTATCGAAGAAATCCATCACGACTTCGGCCATAGGCATGTCGTACGTGAGCATCACTTGTCGGCCGAGATACTGCATGTTGACCTGCGTGCCGCGTTTTTCGTTGCAGAGCACCATGACCGCGCCAACGTATTCTTGTGGCATCAAAATCGTGGCCGTGATGATCGGTTCGCGAATGTCTTCAACGCGCGAAAGGTCAGGCAGCTTCGCCGGATTCTCGATGTTCAACACGGTGCCGTCACGTTGCAGAATTTGATAGATCACCGTCGGTGCAGTGGTAATCAAATCCATGTCGTATTCGCGCTCAAGGCGCTCTTGCACTACGTCCATGTGCAGCAAACCGAGGAAGCCGCAGCGAAAGCCGAATCCCAACGCTTGCGACACTTCTGGCTCGTAGTGCAACGACGAATCGTTGAGCTTCAATTTTTCGAGCGCGTCGCGCAACGCTTCGTATTGGTTCGACTCGACCGGATACAGGCCCGCGAACACCTGCGGCTTGACCTCTTTAAAGCCAGGAAGCGCCTCGGCAGCAGGCTTTTGCGTGTGTGTAATCGTGTCGCCTACCTTGGCCGAATCAAGTTCTTTGATGCCGGCAATAACGAAGCCCACTTGTCCAGCCGACAGCGAGTCACGCTGCGTCGAGCGTGGCGCGAATACGCCAACCTGCTCACACAAATGGCTGCGCCCGGTCACCATGAAGGTGATCTTTTCTTTGGGCTTTAGCGTTCCGTCGACTACGCGAACGAGCATGACGACGCCGACGTAGTTGTCAAACCAACTATCGATGATGAGCGCTTTGAGCGGAGCGTTTGCGTCACCGCTTGGCGCGGGAATTTTGGCGATCACCGCCTCCAAAATATCTTCAATCCCGACGCCGGTTTTTGCGGAGCAAAGCACGGCGTCCGTGGCGTCTACGCCCACCACGTCCATGATTTCGTCTTTGACGCGTTCGGGGTCAGCGCTGGGCAAATCGATTTTGTTGAGCACTGGAACAACTTCGACGCCCAACTCAATCGCGGTGTAGCAATTCGCAACGGTTTGTGCCTCCACGCCTTGCGAGGCGTCGACCACCAGCAGTGCGCCTTCACACGCGGAGAGCGAGCGCGAAACTTCGTACGAAAAGTCAACGTGACCCGGCGTGTCGATGAGGTTTAAGTTGTAAACCTGCCCGTCGCGCGCTTTGTAAGTCAGCGCGGCGGTTTGCGCTTTGATCGTGATGCCACGCTCTTTTTCGAGATCCATCGAGTCGAGCACCTGCTCGCTCATCTCGCGATCCGAGAGCCCGCCGCACTTATGAATAAAGCGATCCGCCAGCGTAGATTTGCCGTGGTCGATGTGCGCAATGATGGAAAAGTTACGTATGTTCTGCATGCTAAATAAGTAAAAAGGCCACTGGACGCACGATGTGCACCCCTGTGGCCTTTTCGTGGCTAACCGTTGATTTTAGCGGTTACGCCGTGCTTTGCGGTTGGAATTATTCGGGCAGCTTCTCGGGAACAAAAATTTCCGCATATTCACTGCCCGCACGGTCTGTGGCCCGCTTCACGCGGAAGGCGATGGTGGAACCTTTGTCGGCCGATTTCAGGATTTCTGCGAGCTGTGCTGGATCGCCAATCGCTGTGGATTTACCCTTGCGAGTAACGCTCAGCACGATATCGCCGTCGTTGAGCGCCCGAACGCTAGATTTCTCAGAAATATCAGCAATGACGGCGCCGCCTTGTTTCACCTTCGCCGCGTCTCTCTCGGCTTGGTTCGGTGCGCGCAGCGTCAGACCCAAGCGGGCGTCCTTGGTCGTTTCGGGCGCGCCCGTCTGCTTCGGAGATTTGCTGCCTCGCTCGACCGAGGCAACTTGCTGCGTGTCTTTGAACTCTTCCAGTGTCACGCTGAGGTCGAGCGTCTTTCCGTCGCGCCAGACCTGCACTTTGGCTGGGGTTCCAGGTCGAACGCTTGTCACATACCGTGGCAAATCACGTGAGTCCTCAACGACGCGGTCGTTGAACTTGAGGATGATGTCGTCCTTTTGAATGCCAGCTTTTTCCGCCGCGCTGTCTTTGTTGACGGAACCCACCATCGCACCTTGCGGCTTCGGTAGTCCAAACGCTTCGGCCAGATCACGACTGACAGCCCCAATCTGCACGCCGAGCATGCCGCGCTTCACGCTGCCGCCTTTTTGCAGCTGGCCAACAACATCCATAGCTAGATCAATCGGGATCGCAAACGAGATGCCTTGGAAGCCACCGCTTACGGTGGCAATCATCGAGTTGATCGCGACCACCTCTCCTCGCGTGTTAAACAGCGGGCCACCGGAATTGCCGGGGTTCACGGCTGCGTCGTGCTGGATAAACGGCACCAGATCGCCCGTACTGTCGCCGCCACGGCTAGCGCGCGCCTTGGCGCTGATGACGCCCGTCGTGAGCGTGCTCTCAAAGCCCAACGGCTGGCCGATCGCCGCGACCCATTCACCCACACGCAACGTTGACGGATTGCCAATTTTGAGTGCTGGCAATCCACTGGCTTCAATCTTGATAAGCGCCACATCCGTGCGCTTATCGGAACCAAGCACCTTCGCCTTGAACTCGCGTTTGTCTGTAAGCTTTACGATGACTTCGTCGGCGTCTTCGACCACGTGGCTGTTCGTGATGATCTGGCCATCGGCAGAAATAATGAATCCGGACCCGCCGCCTTGTCGGCGAAGGTCGCGGGGCGCCCGGCCTTGGCCACCTTGGCCGCGTTGGCCAAAATACTTACGGAAAAACTCTTCCATCTCTTTGGCGTCCGGGCCGCCCTCGTCGCCGTCAGCGCGCGACTTGCTCTTGCCGAACGTGGAGCTCACGCTAATCGACACGACCGACGGGCTATTGCGTTCGTAGAGCGTCACAAAGTCCGGCAAGCCCTGTGCAACATAGGGCGTGGCGGGAGCAACGGCAGCCGCGCCGGACGCCTGCGCGACCGCCGGGCCATGAGGGGACGTGAACGCGGCGACAGTTACGCCGAGTGCGCCAACAGCAATTAACGATGCGACGAGTGACTTTTTCACTGTTTTTTCTCCGGAAAAAATGGTGAGAGACGAGAAACTAAAACGATAACGATGACGAGACGAACCTGCCGACAGCCAAGTTAAGCGCGGGGCAACTCAGCGGCGACTCAGAGACGAGGCGATTGCCTTAACCGCCGCCGGACGCGCGTCGCCGAACGCGGTAATCAGCTGATCGTTCGCCTGACGTGCGAACACTTGGTGCGCCCCCTGCACGGAGGCTCCGAGCGAAGGCGTCTCTCCGGCTGCTAGCGGCGCGGCGTAGACCGACACCGATGACAAACCATCCGAATACACCAACTGCGAGACAGGCTCAGTACGACCAGGCAACGAGCGCATAAAGTTTTCACTGACTTTGACAAAACCGGCCGGCAGCATTTTGGCGACCCAGCCAGTGTCAACTTTCAAACCGCTAAAAGGCAATCTGCGGTCAATGCGCCAATTTGCAATACTCGACGCCAGCGTTGGCTTGACCTGTTCACGATCAATACGGCCGCCGATCTTAATGTCGCTAAATGTGATCTCTTCAATCACGTTGCCACGCTCATCGAGCACGCGTCCACGAAGCCACAAGCCAGTTTTCAGCTCCGTCCACAGCTTGTGCCAGAAGCGAAACTCATCGTTCGGCTCGAAAAGCCAGACCTGCGCGTCATGTCCGGCGACGCGCTCGATTTCGAGTTTCTTCACCGTGAAGTGCTGCGCGAGCGTTGTCATCTGACGGGGCAGGAGCGACGGGAAACCCTGCCGCCCGGTACGTGGTTCAATGCGTATGACTCGCGACTCGGGGATGTAGCAGGTGAGTTCGTCGTTCACGCGAACGACCTCAAACGGCGGGCCGTCGAGCGTGGTGATGCGCTCCATTTCCACGCCATTTTCAAACAAATGCACTACACGCGACGTCTCGACGGCACCGCGGCGTTGGTAGGTGATGGTGCCGGTGTAATTGAGCGTGGAAGCCGCGCTCGCCGCCTGTTGCAGGATTTGGCCAATACTGGGTACTACGCTCGACTGCGGCGCGCTGCTGACATGCGGGGAACCATTGCCCAAGCCTTGTGGCCATTGGGCAAACACCACCACAGGCGCGCTCGTGAGCGCGGCGGCGAGCCACGGCAGCGTTCGCCACCGCCGCGCCCGAAAAACATGACGAAGTAAGTTCGTCTTAGAAACCGCAAAAATCACGGGCAGTGCTCCTATCCTACTGCGCTTGGACGATGACGGCGGGACGCAAATATTGGCGCATCGGCGACAGGCTCGACACGTCAGCGCTTTCTTGATGCGCTTGCAAATAGGCGTTGAATTCGGCGTTGCCCTTCGCATTGGCTGCTGGCGTCGCCGACGCGAAGCCAACGGATGGCGAGACAGGCGCAACAGCGACTTGCGGCGCGCTCACTTGATCTTTATAGACAACGGTACCGACGAAGCCAACGGCCGCAACGGCAGCGGCCGTCGCCCAAGCACGGCCTCCGCGGCCCATCGAAGTCATAGCGCTAAACAGTCCGCGCTCCTTGATTTCTCGGTCTTGGCGCAGGCGCTTGCCAGCGGGCGCGAGGATCGCAGGCTCAACCGCAATCGCTGAACGAATGCGATCAGCGCAACCGCTCGGCGGTGCGTGTTCGATGCCGCGGATGCAATCGCCGACAAAGTGCATTTCGGCCCAGCAATAGCGACCTTCTTCACGGGAAAGCGTGGCCATGGCCAGTTCGATTTCATTGGGCGCGATGTCGCCATCCATCCAACGAGAAATTTGTTCGCGTGTGGCGGCGTCGGGCGCCATCGCTGCTCCAGCATCCGGTGATTTCATGGTTGTGTCCATAGTGTCCTTACCATCTCCTGTCTTCCCGTGTTCCCAGTAACGGTCGCAATTCGGTCGCGATTGCTTCTCGTGCTCGGAAAATGCGGCTGCGCACTGTTCCGATCGGGCAATCCATCGCCTCTGCGATCTCTTCGTAACTCAAACCCTCAATTTCGCGTAGCGTGACCGCCATGCGCAGATCTTCTGGCAGCGCCGCCATCGCCCGGTTCACCGTTTCGCCAATTTGTTTGGTGGCGTATTCGGCATCTGGGGTTGCAACGTCGTGTAGACCTTCGTTGCGGTCAAAAGATTCCGCATCATCGTCATCATCTGAGATCAAATCGCTCATCGGGACAATCCGGCGCCCGGGGCTGGCCAAATAGTTCTTGGCGCAGTTGATGGCAATCCGGTAAATCCACGTATAAAACGCTGCGTCGCCACGAAAGGTCGGCAACGCACGATAGGCCTTGATAAAGGCCTCTTGAACGACGTCGTCCACTTCGCCTGAGTCGCGCACAAAGCGAGACACCAGCCGCTGCACTTTGCGCTGGTATTTGAGGACGAGGAGATCGAAGGCACGCTTATCGCCTGCCTGTACGCGTTCCACGAGTTCTTGATCGACCACGCGGTCGCTCATCAGCGGTTATCCCTTTTTTCTTGTGTTCGCCTGGCTTCGCCGACGCTTATCTGTGTGAATGACCGGACTTCGGGGGGAAAAGTTCAGCGCGCGCAGCAACTTAACGTCGCTCAACGCCTCAGCAATACATGGGGCTGAAGTCGGCCGACTTCAATACCACGCACTGATTTGATCGAAACGCCGGCCCAGCTCGCCAACGCTGCGCGCGCCGCGTCATCCAGCATGCCGAGCTGTTCGAGCACATTGCAAAACGCGACCATAAGCGCTTTGATGTCGCCATCACTGACTTTCGCGGCAATGCCGATGCCCCGCGAGCGGCAGGCCAAGGTCTGCACCCCGTCGGCGCCGACCTTGTTGGCCCAATCACCGCGCCCGGCTTGGGCAAGTGCCAAGTCGTTGCGGCCCTCGCCGGACACCATTTCCGGGTGCGTCGACATGGCGTCGAAGAGGATTCGGGGGGCGGCGCCGTAGCGAGCGTCGTCGTCTGCATTCGTGAGCCACGCGAACGCGCGCGCCAATCCGCGCAGAGAAACGGCAAAGTTTGGCGCGCTGCAACCATCCGTCCCCCACGCCATTTTCGCGGGATCGGCTTCACCGCAGGCATATGCCACGGCTTCACGAATGAGGAGCTGCGCTGGATGGTCCGGCTCAAGGTAGGTCGAGGATTCGGCCGCGAGGAGCTTGGCGTGCAAGAGCATGCCGGAGTGCTTCCCCGAGCAATTGTGAAAGAGCGAGCTCCAACGTTTGCCAGGCTCCGGCGTGCCGTTATTCCATTTGTACCAATACGGTGCATGGTTTCCACATTGCAGCGCGCTGTCGGTCAGGCCCACCTTGGCCAGCAGGCGCGCGGCGGTGTCCGCGTGGATCGCCTCACCGTTGTGGCTTGAACAGAGAAACGCGATTTCGGCAGACGTCAAGCCGAACTCAGCAAATTTTGGATTCGCAATGAGCGGCAGAGCCTGCAGCGGTTTCAGGGCGGAGCGTGTGAAGATCGGGTAATCGACGTCGCCGACGTGCGCCAGCAGGTTGCCAGCGCCATCCACAACGGCAATCGAGCCGTAAAACACATTTTCAACATGTGCTCCGCGCGTGCTGTAGGCGATGGGGACGTGCTTGGGAAGAAGAATTTCGGTTTGCATGAACCTATTGTTTCATGGGTGTGCACGTCGTCGCCGGAGCCGCTCCGCGGAAAAAAATCAACGGCCACCGCGGAAATCGTTGGAAACAGCTTTCTGGTTGCAGAGACCACCAAACGGTGATTATGGCCAGTTTTTGGAGCAAGTCGAGTATCCGACTAAATGGCCTAGAACGACCACCCGTCAGTCGCTTGACCGATAAAGCTGTAAACGGGCGAAATCTGGTGAAGACCCGTTACGGTTCGGTTGAGAGATTTTTGCCACAGATTTCCACAGATGAACACAGATTTTTGCTTCTGTGCTCTGTGTAATCTGTGTAAATCAGTGGCAAAAAATGGCTCGTTTTCGCTAACCGAACAGTATTGGGCGACGGGTCGTTACTTCCCCTTGCCTGCTTTTTCCAGCCCAACGAGCTTGTCGCCCGCCACGATGCCACGCTCTTTGAACCAGCCCTGCTTCATTTCGAGCGCATAGAGCGCCGGGCCTGCCGACGGGTGGGCGGTTTCGTCATGCGGCTTCATGTCAAGAATATTGAGGATCACGCCTTTACTGTCGATGTAGGCAATGGAGAGCGGCACGAAGGTGTTTTTCATCCAGAAGCCCAGCGGCTGGCTCTCGGCAAACACGAAGATCATGCCGGTGTCCGGTTTGAGCGAAAAGCGGTTCATCAAGCCAACCATTCGGGAGTTGTTGTCCGCCGCGACTTCCGCTTTGAGCTTCACGTTCTTAATCGAAAGCTCAATCACCGGCAGATCTTTGTTGACCTGCGCCAAGGACGCCGTCGGCAACAAAGTGGTGAACAGCGTCGCAATAGCGAACGCACAGAAGCTAGAGACAAGGCGGCGGTGGAAGCGGAGCATGATGATTCGTAGGCGTTATGCAGTTGAAGAGGTCGGAGACGATTCTGCCGGATGCGTCGCCAAATAAATTTTCCAAATGATGGCACCGACAACGGTCGAGGCGAGCATCACGGAGGCAAAGCGTACCAAGCTTTGCTGCGCGAACGGCACTACGAGTGCGCTGGTCACCGCCATCATCGCCACATGGGTCGACGACTGCAAGGCGGAGACGCTGCCGCGCGCCAATGGAAAGGCGTCGAGTAGCTTAATGCTGATGCAGGGAGTGATGAGTGCCATGCCGAAGTTGTAGATCACGATGGGGGCGATATTGCCAACAACGCTTGCGGGCAGTGCGACGCTGACAGCGAGATTGATGACTGCACCAGCGCCCATAATGGCGAAGCCCCAGTTTATTTGCCGATCACGGGTGATCCGTCCGGCGAGCCTCCCGGATAGCCACGCGGCGCAGGTGATGCCAATGATGCTGGGAATGAACAGCAGCGCGAAGTCTTTGCTGGTGAGCCCCAAATGACGCATCAAGAATGCCGGCGCGCCAGCGATGTACACAAAAAAACCGACGAAGTTAATGCCCGCAATCGCCGCCAGCGGCTGAAACGATTTGTTGAAGAAAATTCGCCAGTAGTTTCGCGTCAGCGGCCGCACGGCGAACGCCAAGCGGTGATCGCCGTGATGCGTCTCTTCCAGTCCGAAGAAGCACCAAATCGCGAGCAATGCCCCGAAGCCGGCAAGAAACCAAAAAATCGCGGGCCACGCCATGTGCGCGACCAGCCATCCGCCCAGAATCGGCGCGATGATCGGCGCCAGCGCGAAGAGCATCTGGATGCGCGAAATTTGACGCTGCGCCTCGTCGCCTTCAAACAAATCGCGTACGACCGCGCGCCCCACTACATAGCCTGCGCCCGCGAAGCAACCTTGCAATGCGCGAAACGCTAAGAGCGCGTCAATTGACTGCGAGAGGGCACAACCGATGGAGCCCAGCACGTGAACGCAAATCGTGCCGACGATGACCGGCTTGCGGCCAATGGCGTCACTGATCGCGCCGTGAAACAACGAGACAATCGCGAAACCGATGAAGTAGACCGTGAGCGAGAGCTGCATCTGCACTTCGGTCGCAGGCAACGCGGCTTCCATCGCGGGGAACGCCGGCAGATAAGTATCGATCGAAAACGGGCCGAGCATCGACAGGGCGGCAAGCAGCCACGTCAAGCGCATGCGCGCACGGCCGTCGGCGTAGCGGGCGATGAGATGGGCGTTTGGGTGCGCTGGCTCTACCGGGTCGGCAATGACTTCCGCTGCTGGATCAGCGCGATGCAAACACAGCCTCTTCGATCTCCGTGCGCTTAAGCGACGGAGCAAACATCACGATAAAGTCGTAGGCAAAGCGCCGTAAAAACGCATTGCGGCGAAGTCCAACACGCGTCACCGAGGGCGCAAACAAGTGCGACGCGTCGATGCGTTTCAGGTCGGAATCCACCTTCGGTTCGTAGGCCATTTCGGCAAGGATGCCGACGCCGACGTTGAGGCGCACATAGGTTTTGATCACATCAGAGTCAAGCGCGGTGAGCGCGACGTTCGGCGTCACGCCCACGCTTGCGAACGCGCGATCTACTTGAGAGCGTCCCGTAAACGCCGTGTCGTAAGTAATCAACGGATACTTCGAGAGCGCCTCAATCGTGAGCACTTTTTCCTTGCACAACGGATGTTTCGGCGGCGCAATCACGCAGCGATTCCAGCGATAGCAGGGCAGCGTCACCAGCAGTGGATCCAGCGACAACGCTTCGGTCGCAATCGCAATATCGGCCTCGCTCCCCGCCACCCAGTCAGCGCATTGCTTCGGGTTGCCCTGCTTGAGCTTTAGCTTCACATCGGGATACTTCGCGCCGAACTGTGTGACTACGCGAGGAAGCACGTAGCGCGCCTGCGTGTGCGTGGTGGCAATGGTCAGCACGCCAGCTTTGGCGTTGGTCATGTCGGACGCGAGCGCCTTAAGGCTCGTCGCATCGCCGTTGAGTCGCTTGGCAATGGCGTACGCCTCCTCGCCCGCCTGCGTAAGGCCCACGAAGCGTTTGCCGCGGCGCTCGAAAATCTTGAGTCCTAGCTCGTCTTCCAGCGTTTTGATATGTTTGCTGACGACGGGCTGCGCGGTGTAGCACGCCACGGCAGCGTCGGACACACTAAAGCCGCTTTCGACGACGGCGCAAATGTACTTAATTTGTTGCAGATTCATGCGATTCGTTGAGCAAAATTACCGGCAAGACGTTGTGTAATGAGAAACTGTGAGGCTGATTTATTGC
>DAINAJ010000074.1:0-1310 GCA_036733505.1 Casimicrobium sp. | reverse complement strand
GTTATATAAGCACATTATGACTCAACGCTTTTACCTCCACCCCGAAAACCCGCAGCCGCGCCTCATCAAGCAAGCCGCGCAAATGCTCCGAGACGGCGCGGTGATCGCCTACCCAACGGACAGCTCGTACGCGTTGGGTTGCCATTTAGGCGACGCCAACGCCGTGAAGCTACTGCGGCAGTTGCGCGGCGTGGACGACAAGCATCACCTCACACTTGTTTGTGCTGATTTGTCGGAGCTGGGCAAATATGCGCGCGTCGACAACCCGGCGTTTCGCTTGCTCAAACTTGCCACGCCGGGGGCGTACACGTTCATCTTGGAAGGCACGCGCGAAGTGCCGAAGCGACTATTGCACCCGAAGCGCGCAACGCTCGGGCTGCGCGTGCCAGACCATCCTGTTGTGCAGGCATTACTCCACGAACTTGGCGAGCCGATTTTGTCGGCCACTCTCATTCCCCCGGATTCGGACTTGGCGCTTAACGACCCGGAAGACATCGCGAATTTGATGCCGCGTTCGCTCGCTGCGATTCTTGACGCCGGCCCCTGCCCCGAGGCCGCTACGACGGTGATCGACATGACCAGCGGCACGCCGGAAGTCATTCGCGTCGGTACCGGCTCGTTGGAGCGACTGGGCTTGAGCGCGTAAGCGCCGCGTCGTAGTTCTCAAAAACGCAACGCGGGGCCACGCGCACGGTCGGTCCAACCCATAATCAATGAACACACCCATTGATCGTCGTTGGAAGGAACCCCTACGTGAGCACAACTCTCCCCCGCATTGGCTTCATTGGCATTGGTCTGATGGGCCACGGCATAGCAAAAAACATCGCGGCGAAGGGCTTTCCGCTGACGTTTCTCAAGCGCCGCAGCTCACCTGATGCCGGCGTTGGCCTGATCAAACAGGGGGCGCGCGAGGCCGCAACGCCGCGTGAAGTGGCTGAGCAAAGCGACATCATCATTTTGTGCGTCACCGGTTCGCCAGACGTCGAGTCGGTATCGTTCGGTGCCAACGGCATCAGCGAAGTGGCGCGCAACGGCATGATGGTCGTCGACACTTCAACCGCTGAGCCCACCAGCACCGCCAAACTGCGCGAACGATTTGCGGCGATGGGCGTGGACTTCGTTGACGCGCCGCTCGCGCGCACGCCTGTCGAGGCGGAACTGGGCAAACTCAACACGATGGTTGGCGCAACAAGCGAGAGTTTCGCGCGGTTGGAACCAGTGTTGAAGGCTTATTGCGAAAACATCTTTCACGTGGGTCCGCCGGGCGCTGGACACAAAGTGAAACTCATGAACAATTTCATCGCGCAGGC
>DAINAJ010000073.1:0-14645 GCA_036733505.1 Casimicrobium sp. | reverse complement strand
CAACGACTCCCTTGGGCGAGCGCGACCGTGCGATGCTCGAAACGCTGTACGCCACAGGCTTGCGCGTGAGTGAGCTTGTGGGCCTAAAGCTTGTCCAAGTTAACCTCGAACAGGGCGTCGTCAAGATTATGGGCAAGGGCTCGAAGGAGCGTTTGGTGCCCCTCGGCGAGGTCGCGGTGAGTTGTCTTCGGCACCACATCAACGGAGCCCGCAACGGCTGGCTACCACCGCCACGGCGCAACGATCATGTATTTCTCACCGCGCGCGGCGAACCGATGACACGACAAACTTTTTGGCACCTAATCAAGCGCCATGCGGTGGTCGCGGGCATTAATCCTGACCTGTTGTCACCGCACACGTTACGACATGCGTTTGCCACGCACTTGCTCAACCACGGTGCCGACTTGCGCGTGGTGCAAATGCTTCTTGGACACAGTGACATTACGACTACACAAATTTACACTCATGTTGCGCGCGAACGACTCAAGCGTGTGCATCAGCAACATCATCCGCGCGGCGAGTAGCCTACACACATCATGTCCAAGCCCGACGAATATCCGATCACCCAAGCCATCCGTGTACTTCGCGCGGAGAAAGTTAGTTTTACGCCACACATCTATGAGTACGTGGAACACGGGGGCACAGCAAACTCTGCTACTTCGCTGGGCGTGGACGAGCACTCGGTTATCAAAACAATCGTGCTGGAAGATGACAAAAAGCAACCGCTCATTTGCCTGCAACACGGCGACCGGGAAGTTTCAACAAAAAATCTCGCGCGCGCCACTGGCCGAAAGAGCATTTCTCCTTGTTCCCCCGAAACCGCCAATCGGCACACCGGATATGTGGTGGGCGGCACATCGCCTTTCGGAACTCGAAAGGCAATCCCCATATTTCTTGAGCGTTCCATAGCCGAGCTGCCACGCATCTACATTAACGGCGGAAAGCGGGGATTTCTAGTCGGCATCGACCCCGCCGAAATCGTTCGGGTGTTGCGTCCAACGTTAGTTGACGCCGCGGCGTAGCCAATGCACTTTTGAGGCGCCGTCACATCTAGTACATTATGCGGATGTCATCTCCGAGAAACGCCTCTAGTCAAACGGAAAAGAAGAACGCCACGGCGTCGTGGATGTTTGCTGGCGGCAGCGACGTTGGCCGCACGCGCGCTCACAACGAAGACACCATTTCGGTTGACGAACAGCGCAAGCTGGTCGTGTTGGCCGATGGTATGGGCGGTTATCAAGCGGGCGAAGTCGCGAGCAAGCTCGCGGTTGATGTGGTTCGAGAAGAGTCAGCTGATTTGACGTTAAGCGACACCGATCTCGGACGCGTTGATCCAGAAACGGGAATCGCGGTCGCTATGCGCCAATTGCGCAGCGCAATTGAAAAGGCCAACAACCGTATCTGCAGCGTCGCCCGCGGCAAAGAAGAGCTCAACGGAATGGGCACCACGATTGTGGCCGCACGCTTTTACGATGGACGGGTCGGCATTGCGCACGTCGGGGATTCGCGCTGTTACCGCCTGCGTGACGCCAAACTGGAACAACTAACGCGCGACCACTCGTACGTGCAGGATCAGCTGGAAAAAGGCTTCATCACCGAAGAAGCGGCGCGCAATTCGCCGCAAAAAAATCTTATTACGCGCGCGCTGGGGATTGATGCAATCGCAGAAGCCGACGTACAGGAATTTCGTACGCGCACCGACGACATCTACCTGCTTTGCTCTGACGGCTTATCGGATTTGGTGGCAGATTCGCAAATTGAAAAAACGCTCTGCGAGCCGTTGGCACCAGCGGAGCAGACCGCTCGCCTCATTGCAGCTGCAAACGCAAATGGCGGGCGAGACAACATTTCGGTGATCGTGGTCAAAGTCGGCGCGCCCGCTTCCCCGGATCAATGGTGGAAGAAGTTTCTTAAGAAGCCATCGGAAACGTAAATGACATTGGGCAAACTCTTCTGGCTACAGCCGGACAACACCATCGTCGAGTTTCCGTTGAAGTCGGAACAAAACGTCATTGGGCGCGGAAATCGCTGTGAGGTACGGATCAAACACCCTGGTATCAGCACGTCGCACGCGCTTATTCGCATCACCAAAGACGCGACGACGGTTGAAGATCTTGGCAGCACCAACGGCACGCGAGTCAATGGCAAACGCGTGCAAGTACATGTTTTGCGGCACGGCGATCAGATTGGCGTGGGTCGCGAACGACTCATGTATTTTGCTGAGCTTGATGACGCTGCGACGTTCATACAACCGAAGGCGATAGAGCCGAACGTCTTGCCCGCCCCCGTGGGAGAGCGCGTCAACACGACAGCTGCACCAGAAGCTAAACGGCTGCCACCCGAGGCACACCTATCTGAAGCGATTGATGCAGCACTCACCGCGGTTCCAAAAGTCAAAACGGCGCCCGTTAACTTAGCGCCCCCAGTGGTCGCTCACGCGTTACCTCCCGCTGCCGCGCCTCGCAATGTTGCGACACCTGCCGTTGCCCCGCAAAAAGGCATGCCAGAGCTAGACATGTCGTTGTTAGCGGCACTGCCCATGGGAACCTCACTTAGCAATCCGACCGCCAGCAAACTAACAGCTGCCGCATCCACCGTAACAACGCCTGGCCGAGGATTGGCTCAACCTTCAGTCATTGAGTCCGCCCCGCGCGACGAGATCGCGCAACCTCGGGTTGTCTCTCCTGAGCCCGTGTCGGCACCTCCCAAAGTGATATTGGCTAGGCCAACCGCTCGAGCCGTGTCGGCTAGCGTTTCGGTGTTGTCTGGGCCTGCGACTGGCAAAAACTATCCCTTGGAACAGCCCTCGGTCACCCTAGGCAAAGAAGGCAAACAGGTCGTCGAGATTCGACGAGCGGGACAAACTCGCTGGCAGATCAATCAGCGTGAGGGCGTCACGCCCGCATACATCAACGGCGATGCTTTGGTCGGTGCACGTGAGCTCGCTGCAGGTGACGTCATTGAGTTAGTTGGCGTACGCCTGCGATTCGACCTCGCGCTCGCCTAGGCGCGCCCGCGTCTCGGGCGTCGGCGCGCTGACTTTACGGTTAAGCGACGCGCATAAAAAAGGCCGGGAGATCCCGGCCTTTTTTGTTTCAGCACACCGTTACTTCTTCGGGGCTTTATCGGCTTCCACCGCATGCGGTGTACCCGTGTCGTGTTTTTCACCACTC
Source organism: Casimicrobium sp. (assembly GCA_036733505.1). Lineage (GTDB taxonomy): Bacteria > Pseudomonadota > Gammaproteobacteria > Burkholderiales > Casimicrobiaceae > Casimicrobium. The sequence goes on along the minus strand of DAINAJ010000073.1, from coordinate 11,472 downwards.
AGGTCAATATCGCCGCCACCTTTCATCAGCAGCCAAATGCCTAGGGCTGCGAAGATGATGAATCCAACGATGAGCTTCCACATAACTTAGTCCTTTGCGTAAATATCGACGTCTTTCGTTTCACGGACAAAAATCATGCCGATTACGAAGGTGCCGAGGGCTACGATCACTGGATACCAGAGGCCGTAATAAACGTCGCCGGTTGCGGCAACCATTGCGAACGCAGTGGTAGGCAGCAGGCCACCGAACCAACCGTTACCGATATGGTAAGGCAAGCTCATTGAGGTGTAGCGAATGCGCGTTGGGAACATTTCCACGAGCATCGCAGCGATCGGGCCGTAAACCATCGTCACGAGAATAACGAGGAACACGAGAATCGCCAGAATCATCGGCATATTCATCGCTTTGTCGTCGGCCTTCGTCGCCAGACCCGCGCCTTTTACTGCCTCGCCAACTTCCGTTTGGAAGGCTTTGAGCGCTGCAGCGCTATCTTTGTCAAACGCGTCTTTCTTGTCGTTGAGCTTGAGCGTCGGAGCCGTCATGACCTTGTCGCCAATCTTGACTGTCGCAGGAGCACCAGCAGCCGCCTTTTCGTTCGTATAAGGAACGAACGCGGTCGCCAGTGTGCGCTTAGCTACGTCACATGAAGACAGGAAGTCGATTGGGCGAGCGATTGGGCTGCCTTGGAACGAGCATGTTGCAGCGTCAGACGCAATCGCAACTTTCGCTTTGGCCTGAGCCGCTGCGAGCGCTGGGTTCGCGGCTTGGAACAGCATTGGGAACAGCGTGAAGTATGTCAACGCGCCGATCAAGCAACCGGCCATGATGATCATCTTGCGACCAATTTTGTCCGACAACCAGCCGAAGAAAATGAAGAACGGCGTACCGATCACGAGCGAAGCGGCGATCAAGAGGTTGGCCGTTTTTGCGTCAACCTTAGCGATGCTTTGCAAGAAGAACAGTGCGTAGAACTGGCCGGTGTACCAAATCACAGCTTGACCAGCGGTCAGGCCGAGCAGCGCCAGGATCACGACTTTCAAGTTTTTCCATTGGCCGAACGATTCGGTCAGCGGAGCCTTCGATACTTTGCCCTCTTCTTTCATCTTCTGGAAAGCAGGCGACTCATTCATCGACAAACGGATCCAGACAGAAATCGCGAGCAAGAAGATTGAGACGAGGAACGGAATACGCCAGCCCCATGTGTCGAACTCTGCGCCAGTGAATTCACGCGTCAGCAGAATCACGATCAGCGACAGGAACAGACCGAGCGTTGCCGTCGTCTGAATCCAGCTGGTGTACAAGCCGCGGCGATCGTGCGGTGCGTGTTCAGCAACGTACGTTGCCGCGCCGCCATACTCACCACCGAGCGCCAAGCCTTGAAGCATCCGGAGGATGACAAGGATAATTGGTGCAGCGATGCCGATAGAGGCGTAGTTCGGAAGGCAACCCACGATGAATGTGGCCGAACCCATGATCAGAATGGTCACGAGGAACGTGTACTTACGTCCGATCATGTCGCCGAGGCGACCGAACACCAGCGCGCCGAATGGGCGAACCAAGAAGCCTGCTGCGAACGCGAGCAACGCGAAAATGTAGGCCGATGTCGGATCAAGACCCGAGAAGAATTGCTTCGCGATAACGGCAGCTAAAGAGCCGTATAGATAAAAGTCGTACCACTCAAACACGGTGCCCAGTGAGGAGGCGAAGATAACCTTCTTTTCCTCAGCAGTCATGGCGCGCGATGCGCCCAGTGCGGCTTCAGCCATAAATTTTCCCCTTCGGTGATTTCGGCCCCCTTCCAACTTGGTGAGGCCGCTAGGGTAGGAAAGTTAGAGAGGTGGGCTTACGGCGCTCTGACAATCATCTTACATGAAGCTGACAACCATTCGTGCGCCACCTAAAAGCGAGGTTTCAATGACCACACGACCATCATGCGCCTGCGCTACTTCACTGACGATGGCGAGGCCAAGCCCGGTACCCGCAATCGGCGCGCCCGACACTGTGTCGAGCTGCGCTACGCGCGCAAACGGCGCGAACACGCGCTCTCGATCCTGGGGCGCGATGCCGGGCCCGCTGTCCTCGACGACGATACGCGCCGGCGCACTCTTCACCGCCAACAAAACACTCCCGCTGCGAGGCGCATATTTGAACGCGTTATCGACCAAATTGCGGATCATTTCACCGAGCAAGGTGGCGTCGCCCATAATCGTTGCGCCGTCAGCGCTGGGTTCAAACGCAAAATCGATTTCCCGGTCCAGCGCCTGTGGCAACACATCATGCGCCACACTTTCGCACAGAGCATTGAGATCAACCGGCTCGCGCGCGCTGGTGGTACCCGCGCTCTCGGCGCGTGCCAGCGCAAGCAACTGATTGGCGAGGCGATTAGCGCGTCGTCCGGTGGACGTAAGGCGCGTCATGGCCTCATCTCGCTCGGGGCTATCGGGCAAACGTTGAATCAGCTCGCTTTGCGCGCGCAGCGCGGCTAGCGGAGTGCGTAGCTGATGCGCAGCGTTGGCAATGAATCGCTTCTGCGCACCAAGGGAGGTTTGCAGGCGCTCAATCAGCGAATTGGTCGATGCAATCAACGGTGCAATTTCATGTGGCGCCAACTGCTCGGGAATCGGCCGCCAGTCGTCCGCAGTTCGCGAATCAAGGTGCTCTTGCAACGAGCGCATTGGTTGCGCGACATAGGTCAGGCCGTACCACAACAAATAAAACGCAACGATCAGCACCGCCGTTTGCGCCAACGCCTCATGAATCATCCCCGAGCGCAACAGCGCAGCCTGACGCTCGCGAGACTGCGCAACGGCAAGCGTGTAGTCCTGACCACCCGCAACAAAACGCAAGCGCACTACGCGAATCACTTCGTCGTCCATCACGCTATTAAAGCCGTCTACGTGGCGAAATTTCGCTGTCAGTGCGGGGGTGCGCAGCGGCGTTTCAACATCCATCGTTTCGCGCAAAAACGGCTGTAACGCGTCGTCACCGGCGGTCGGCGTTCCGGCGCGATCTACGATCAAAAACGCAACAGGAAATTCGCTCGCGATATTCATCAAGCGCTTGGTTGCGTCCGACGGAAACACGATGTCGGGTCGCGTCGTCACGCGTTGCTCCCACTCGCTGACCAGCATCAATGCGGCCGCACTCAGTCCATCGTCAAGCGCAGTATCCACGGTGGTACGGGCACTCATAAACGAGATGCCCAAGCTCACCAACCAGACGGAGAGCAGCGGCGCGAGCAGCCATTCCAGCAGCCTTGCGGCGAGACTCATTGCACCTGATGGGCGGCCGCTGCCGTTGTTGTGGAAGCACTCGCGTTGGTGTTGACCTGCGGTGCTTTGTCGATGCAATAACCCAGCCCGCGAAACGTGCGAACTTGAATGCCCGCGGGTTCGAGTTTCTTGCGCAGACGATGCACGTACACCTCAATGGCGTTGAGCGAAATATCGCTGTCCCACGCGCACAGACCTTCCATCAATTGCTCTTTGGTCACGGCGCGTCCAGCGCGCAGCAGGAGCACTTCAAGAATGCCCGCTTCACGCACCGATAACTCAAGCGGCGTTCCATCCGACGCGGCTTGTCGCGACGCAATATCAAACGTCAAACGTCCATGCACGAGCATGTTGCTTGTCGCGGCATTACGTCGACGGATCAGCGCACGAACGCGCGCGTGCAGTTCGTCAAGCGCGAATGGTTTCACCACGTAATCGTCAGCGCCCGCGTCCAAGCCTTCGACGCGATCGGTGACCGAATCCATCGCCGTGGCGATGAGCACAGGCACCGCTTTATGGGCGTCGCCGCGCGCGCGCAGCTGGCGCAACACCTGTAAGCCCGACATTCGCGGCAAACCTAAATCCAGAATTACCAGATCGTATTGCGCCGTGGTCAGCGCCGTTGCCGCTGCCGGCCCATCGGTGACCCAATCGACCGCGTAATGCTCGCGCTTGAGACTTGCAGCCACTCCACTGCCCAGTTCAGCGTCGTCCTCCACCAGCAAAATTCGCATGATGTTTCTCCCCTTGATCGGAGTGTAGCGCCGACGCGTCTCTAAGATACAGCTTTTCGCTGAAGCGACAGTTATATGGACGTTCCGGAGCGTTTTAGCAAATGTCGACTTTCAGCATTTTGTTTATTAAGTTATTGATTAATAGTATTTAAATTGCGTCAATTCTCAAAGCTGTGTTCCTCGTGTGGCATCGCTGTGTATGCGTCGCTGAATTATTTGCGGCCGCTGCTGGTCGACGAATGCGAACCAATAAAGTGCATTTGTCACAAATGCATTACACTTTTCGTGCGCCTACCTAGGAGGGCAGGCGGCGACAGTTTCCGCCCGCCTCACGGCGGGCGGTTTTTTTAGGACGCAAATCCGATGATCGAATATCCATTGGCCAAAACAGGAACGCCCTCGCCGCTGAATACGACAGGCAATACAGAGCGACCGAGCGACGACGTAGCAAACTTAGTGCTGCGGGACTTTCGCGTTCTGTTGCAGTCCGCACGCGCGCACTTCGCGCAGATTCGATCCTGCACTGGGTTGACAGGTGCCCAGCTATGGGCGCTTTCCGAAGTCGCAAAGACGCCTGACCTACGGCTTACCAGCTTGGCCCGTCGGTTGAACGTACACCAGTCGACGGCAAGCAACTTGGTCAACGACCTATTAGAAAAGCAGCTTGTTCGAAAAGTCGCCGACCAAACTGACAGACGGTCTATCAATTTACAGGCCACTCCAGAAGGCATCTCGGCGTTGATGTCGTCGCCGATGCCGTTCGAGGGTGTGTTGCCCGCAGCGCTGCGCGATCTGTCACCGGACGAACTGCGTGCCCTGCAGCGCGCGCTACGACCTTTGATGAGGCGCATTGGGCACGCGTCCGCCGAGCAGTACGCGTTTACGCCGTTGTCTACCCTTTTTGACGCCGCGGCACCACCGAAGGACTAGTCGTATGCAATTACGTCATTGGCTCAACGCTAAGCTGATCGTCATTCGACGAATTCTGGTCGGTCTACTCGATCGGGCGGCACAAACCGCAGCGGAACCGCCGGACTTACTGCGGCTTGCTGTAACACCGCGGGCCAGCGTTGTTATCCCAGCGCTCAATGAAGCCCGACGTATTGGCGACGTCGTTCGCTACGCGCTGTCAGATCCCGCTTGTGCGGAGGTCATTGTGGTCGATGACAGCTCAATCGATGACACCGTTGCGCTCGCAAAAGCCGCGGGCGCGAAAGTGATCACTAGCACGATGCTAGGTAAAGGCGCATCCATGGAGGACGGTTACCGCATTGCGCAACACGCCATCGTTGCCTATCTCGACGGCGATCTCGCTGGGCTCAGCCCCAACATCATTTCAAAACTTGTGACACCAATAGCGACGGGAAACAGCGACATGGTCAAAGCCGCGTTTGGCAGGGGTGGTGGCAGAGTTACGGAACTCACTGCAAAGCCGATGCTGAAGCTCTTTTTCCCGGAACTCGTCCGATTTTCACAACCGCTCGGCGGCATCGTGGCGGCGCGTAAGGACTTGTTGTCCACGCTCCAGTTTGAAACTGGGTATGGCGTAGACGTCGGCCTGCTAATCGACGCTCATACGCGTGGTGCGCGGATCGCAGAAGTTGACATTGGTTCACTTGAGCATGAAAGTCAACCTTTGGCGAACTTGGCGCTCATGGCGCAAGAGGTGAGTCGTGTGATTCTGGATCGAGCGCGCGAAGCGGGGCGACTTTCGGTAGACCATATTCTTTCCGTGTTCGAAATTGAGCGCCAAAACCAGACTGACATTGACGCTGTTCTGACCAAGCTACAGCAAACAAAAAAAGTGCTGCTGCTTGACATGGATGGGACCGTCACACCGTCCAGATTCATCGTAGAACTGGCACGAAGTACGGGCAGGACGAGCGAACTTGAACGCCTACTCACGATTGACGATAGCGGTGCACGCAGCCAAGAAATCGCCGCGCTCTTTCGTTTTGTTCACAAGTCTGATTTCGAACGCGTCGCGCGCGACCTGGTGCTCCGTGAGGGCGTGGTCGACGCAGTCAATCACTTTCGCCGCTGCGGCTACAAGGTGGGCGTAATCAGCGACAGCTATTTTGTTGCCACGGACATCGTGCGACGTCGCATCTTCGCAGACTTCGCCATTTCGCATTCCATGGAGTTTGATCGCGGCATCTGTGTCGGAAAAGTACGTATTAACCGCGCTTTTGTGCGCGCCGACGGCTGCGACACCCATCCAATTTGCAAGAGCAACGCGCTAAGGTACGTTCGGGCTTCCGTCGGTCGCGAGCACTTGGAGCACGTTGTCGCCGTCGGCGATAACGAAAACGACGTGTGCCTGCTTGAACTCGCTGACGCTGGTTTCACGATTGATCCAAAGCACCCGGCTCTGTTGCGCAACCAATGCATCGTCGAATTGAATGACTTTTCAGCCTTGGCCCGTCACGCGCGTACGGACGCAACCAGAAGTACGGTGAATACCTAGTGGATACCTATCAGGCGTTGCTTTTCGTGGCGAGTGTGTTGTTGGTGGCGTTCGCTGTTGAGCAATTGAGCAGCGCGCTTCGTGCGCCGTCCGTCATCATGATGATCGCCACGGGTGTGCTCTCAAAGTGGATATTGAACCGCCACGACATTACGCTGGGTGAAATCGATGAAGTGGTTACCCTTATGGGAACCATCGGTCTGGTGCTGATCGTGCTAGAAGGTGCACTAGATATTGACGCGGGGCGTGATCGATGGCCCGTCGCGTGGCATAGCACACAAATCGCGGTCGCAGGCGTCGTTGCGTGCTTGCTGGTCTTCGGCACCGGCATCATGCAGTGGTTGGGATGGCCGCTGCGCGACGCCCTGCTCGTCGCCACGCCACTGGCAGTCATTAGCAGCGCAGTCGCTATTCCAAGTAGCCAATATTTGCCGCCGAGAAGCCGTGAGTTTGTAATTTATGAGAGCTCAATCTCAGACATCGTTGGCGTCTTGGTGTTTTTCTCGATCATCGCTTCCGATGGCACCATCGCCAGCATTGCGGCTGGACTGTTCGGCGGCGGCACGCTCAGCCTGTTGCTATCACTCCTCTTGGCGACGGCGATGGTTTTTCTGCTAACACGCATAGGCGGGCACGTTCGGTTCATACCACTACTGGCCGGCCTGTTCGCACTTTACGCTGCTGGCAAACTCCTGCATCTGTCGCCGCTGATACTAGTGCTGGTGTTTGGGCTCTTGCTCAATAATTATTCAAAGTGGATGCGCTTTCCTCCGCTGCGAAAATGGGCAGACACATCGTTCCCCTCCACCGTTGAAGAATTCAAAGTGCTCGTGCGCGAGCTGACTTTCGCCGTGCGCGGTGTGTTTTTTATTCTCCTCGGCTACTGGGCAAATTTGGAAGCGCTAGCTTCCTGGTCGGTATGGTTGATCGCGGCCGGCGTTCTGTCCACCATTTACCTGACCCGGTTCGCAATCCTCGTCATCACCAAACAATCCGACGCGCGGGCGCTCGTCTGGGTCGCGCCGCGCGGTCTCATCACCGTGCTGTTGTTTTTTAACGCCAAAACGCTAGTCACTGCTCCGCCTGAGCTTGAGGGCGCAATTTTGTTGGTAGTACTAATTTCGAGTTCTCTCACTCTGATGGCGCGAAAGACGTCCTGCAACTGACGGCTAACACAGCGCTCGGCGTAGTGACGCGGCCGGCACGGCCACGGAGGCAGCGTTTGCGTTCTCGTCAAACCGCCATCGCTGCGGCGCAGATCGTGTAACGCGCCGCCAAGCCACTGCCCGGATCAGCGTCGTCCTCCACCAACAAAATTCGCATGATGTTTCTCCCCTTGTTCGGTGTGTGGCGCCGACGCCCAATACATCAGCAACTTTTTACCTCCGGCGGCTAGTGGGCGGCAATTTCAGCCGCTTTTCGTGCAGTATCGACTTGTGCAAACTAATTACGTAAACCGCCGCCCAGCAGTCGTTCGCGACGTATTTCTTCGAAAAGCTGTTGACTTGCAAAATTGCCGATCCGTTGTTCCAAATGCGGGAAATCACGGGCAACACGGTGTGCGACGAATGCTATCGTCAGCGCATAGGAGATTTCACATGTTTCACCATCACACCACCGTCACTTCCGTCCGAATTTTGCGCAGGCTCTTCGGCAGCGTCGCGTTCGGCGCGCTCGTCGTCACGCCCGCCCTCACGTCGACGGCAGCGAGCGCGCAGGCCTTTCCCAGCAAGCCCGTCAAGCTCGTCGTGCCTTACCCAGCCGGCGGTTTCCCGGACACCGTAGCGCGCGTGATGGCCAAAGCCCTCACCGAAAAATGGAATCAGCAGGTCGTCATCGACAACCGCCCAGGCGGCAACGGCGCGGTCGCTGCTCAGACGGTGAAAGCCGCGCCCGCTGACGGCTACACCTTGCTCGTCACCGACGGCTCGATGTTCACCATCAACCCGGCGCTCTACGCCAAGCTTGAATACGACGCGAAGAAAGACTTTCTGCCCGTCTCCGCTCTCGCCAAAGCGCCGCTCTTTCTCACCGCACACCCGAGCCTCCCGGCCAACACGTTCGCGGAATTCGTCGCGTACGTAAAAGCCAACCCCGGCAAGGTGAACTACGCCTCCTCCGGCATCGGCAGCACGCATCACCTGTCAACGGAGGCGATGTCCGCCGCGCTCGGATTGAAGATGGTGCACGTGCCGTTCAAGGGCATGGGACAAGCCGTTCCCGCGCTCGTCGGCGGCCAAGTGCAGGTGCTGTTCAGCGCATTGCCCGCGACCGTCGGCTTCGTCAAAGACAACCGCTTGAAGCTTCTCGTCCAGAACTCGAACAAACGATTCTCCGGTGCGCCCACGATCCCAACGCTCGCCGAATCCGCGATTCCGGGCTTTGACTTCGCGCCGACCACCATCGTCATGGCACCGAGCGGCACGCCGCCCGCGGTGATGCGTCAGCTCTCGTTAGACGCAGCCGCCGCAGCGCGCTCAGCCTCGGTCGCCGAAACGCTTCTCAACTCCGGCGTCGAAGTCATCGGCAGCACCAGTGAAGAGCTGGCCAAAGTGCTGCAAGACGAAGCCGAGCGCTTCGCCAAAGTCATCAAGACAATCAACATCAAAGCGGACTAACGCATGACCGCCTGCACGGCGAGCCGAGCGCTGATTGACGATCTAGTCAGCGCCAACCACATCCTCTACAACGAGGCCGTGGTTGACGGTTTCGGGCACGTCAGCGTGCGCCACGACACGCGCGACGACCGCTTTCTGCTCGCGGCTGGCCTCGCGCCGGCGGTCGTCACTGCCGACGATATTCTTGAGCTGGACTTCGAAGGCAATGTGCACGACGCGCAGGGCCGCCGCTCCTACCTTGAACGATTCATCCACAGCGAAATTTACAAAGCACGCCCGGACGTCGTCGCCGTCGTGCACAGCCACTCCCCCGCGATCATCCCGTTCGGCGTCACGCGCGCCACGTTGCGACCGGTGTGTCACATGAGCGGCTTTTTAGGTTTCTCCACGCCCGTGTTCGACATTCGTGACACGGCAGGAGAAAACAACGACATGCTCGTGCGCAGCAACGCGCTCGGCAAAGCACTCGCTGATTCGCTGGGGAAAAACGATTTCGCGTTGATGCGCGGCCACGGCTCCATCACCGTCGCCCAGTCTCTAAAGCTAGTCGTCGCCCGCGCCATCTGGGCCGAGATGAACGCCAAGTTGCAAACCGAAGCGATGCGCTTGGCCGCCGTTGTGGGCGACGGTGAAGTGAGCTACCTAACCCCCGGAGAAGCCGCCGGCTCAATGGCCATCAACGAAACCGTAGTGGATCGTCCGTGGCAGCTATGGAAGGCAAAAGCCAAGGCCGCACAAAGGGCGTAAAGCCGTGGCCTTGAGAAGCGCAGCGCGTCAAGGCATTTGTTGAACGACCCGCGTTAACGATGCGCCGATGGCGGGAACACGAAACCCGGACGCGCTTCGCTTCTCCGGGCTACGAAACTAGTTCACCCTCTGGATCCGAGCGGCAATTGTGACGGGCGGCGCCGCGCCGCCGATGCTGGGGATTGTGAACTCAATGTGTCGCGTGCATTCGCATTTAGCAAACATCCCTATCGGATCGCTCCACCAGCCCCACGAAAGCTCGATGGCGTTGTTCTTGATATCCGCACTTGGGCGGACTGGGTATACGGCACCACATCTTGCATTCGCGAGGACAACAACTTTCAGGGCATTCTCAGTTTTCGAAACGCTCTCAACACGGCTTGACTGGTCCCATTTAAGTGCCTCACTACATCCAGCGATCGCGCGCAGAGAAATGCCTTCCGGTCCCTTTTGGGACGGCATGCGCCATTCGGGGTAGAGCAGCAAAATCACAAACAACCCGCTAGCAAAGATCAACACGCCAAACACGACGCCAACTCCGATCAGCACCCGCTTCAACTTCACCGCCTCTCCCGCACAGCCTGCGCCACCGTCGCCGCATCCACATACTCCAGCTCACTCCCAATCGGAATCCCGCGCGCCAAGCGCGAGACCTTAACGCCTTGCGCTTCCAAAAGTTCGGTAATGACGTGCGCCGTCACTTCGCCTTCGTTGGTGAAGTTAGTGGCAAGAATTACTTCTTTGACTGTGCCGTCGACCGCGCGGTTGACAAGCTTTTCTAGGTGAATCTGCGCAGGGCCGACACCGTCGAGTGGCGAGAGGCGGCCCATGAGGACGAAGTAAAGCCCGCTGAACGCGCCGGATTGTTCGAGCGTGATTTGGTCCGATGGCGTTTCGATCACGCACAGGATCGACGGGTCGCGTCGCTTGGATGAACACAAGCTACACAGCGGCTCTTCCGAGAGCGTATTGCAGCGTTCGCAATGACCGAGCTTTTCGAGCGCGCCTTCAAGCGCCTTTGCGAGCCCGAGGGCGGCGTCGCGCTTGTGCTGCACCAACTCAAACGCAATGCGTTGCGCCGCGCGCGGCCCGATGCCGGGCAGCTGCTTGAGTGCGTCGATGAGGGCTTTGAACGAGACGGGCGTCATGTTCAGTGAGCAGTGAACGGTGAGCAGTGAGCAGTCATGCAGTCGCGTGAGCGCCGCGTGCCCACTCTACGAGCAACGAGTTCATGGTTCGACAAGCTCACCACGAACGGGGAAGCCCCCGCAACTCGCGAGCGGCTGTCACTGTTCACTGCTCACCGCTCACGATTCACTTTCTCAAAACGGCAGCTTCATCCCCGGCGGCAGGTTCATGCCTGCGCCGAGCGCGCCCATTTTGGCGCTGCTGGTTTGTTCGATCTTGCGCGCGCAATCGTTGATCGCGGCGGTGATCAGATCTTCGAGCATGTCTTTGTCGTCCATGACGCCCGCGTCAATTTGCACACGCTTGCAGTCGTGTTTGCCGGTCATGGTGATCTTGACCATGCCCGCACCGGCCTGCCCCTCAACTTCCATCGCGGCGATTTCTTCTTGCGCCTTCTTGAGGTTCTCTTGCATGCGCTGAGCCTGCTGCATGAGGCCCGCCATTCC
>DAINAJ010000072.1:12719-14869 GCA_036733505.1 Casimicrobium sp. | reverse complement strand
CTCTTCGAGCGCTACGGCCATTTGTCCGCGTTGAAAATAATTCGCCGCTAGCTCCGTGTGTACGCGTGCGCGGTAGCGCAGCGGGTCTTCGCTGTTAGCTTGCGTGGTGGTTTGTGGGGCTTCGTCCTCGGCTTTTTTGCCGGTCGAAAAATTCGCGCACGCGGTGAGCAATGCGCACAACATGACGCTGACACTGATGTTCAAAGCTCGTTTCATGCGGTGGTGCCTCCGGTGGCGGTGGATTCGGTGGTGAGGACTTCGCCTTGCGTGCCATGTGTACTTTTGGCTGCTTGAGCGGATTTAATCGCAATGGTACGCCGCGTTCGATCTTTAATCTGCCCAGCCAGCTGGCCGCAGGCAGCGTCAATGTCGTCGCCACGCGTTTTGCGGATAGTGGTCACGATGCCTGCGTCGGACAAGCGACGCTGAAACGCGACGATTCGGTCGCGCGGTGACTTCTTGAATTCAGAGTTCGGGAACGGATTGAACGGGATCAGGTTCAGTTTGCACGGCACTTGGCGCGCGATTTTGATCAACGCTTCGGCGTGTTCCGGCTGATCGTTCACACCGTCGAGCATCACATATTCAAACGTGATGAAGTCGCGCGGCGCAAACTCAAGATAGCGGTTGCACGCGGCGAGGAGTTCTTTGAGCGGGTAACGCTTGTTGATCGGCACCAATACGTCTCGAAGGGCGTCGGTCGGAGCGTGCAGGCTCACCGCAAGCGCGACCGGCACCACGCGCGCCATCTCGTCAATTTGCGGCACCATGCCCGACGTTGACACCGTGACGCGGCGGCGCGAGAGGCCGTACGCGTTGTCGTCAAGCATCATCTCAAGCGCGGGAAACACGGCGAGATAGTTCGCCAGCGGCTCGCCCATGCCCATCATGACCACGTTGGTCACCGGCTGCACGCCGTCCGGCGTGCGACCGTCGATGCCCATGTCGGCTTTCAGTACTTTGTCTGCGTAGCGCAACTGGCCGATGATCTCGCCGGTCGATAAGTTTCGGTTGAAGCCTTGCTTGCCTGTCGAGCAAAACGCGCAGTCGAGCGCGCAGCCCGCTTGCGAGGAAATGCACAGCGTGCCGCGGTCTTCTTCGGGAATGAACACAGCGTCAACGGCGCTGGAGCCGACGTCAAACAACCACTTTCGCGTGCCGTCGCTCGCGGTCGAATCGCGAATGACCGTGAGGTCGCGGATTTCGGCGTGGGCGGCGAGGAGTTCTCGCGTCGTTTTGGCGATGTCGGTCATCGCCGCAAACTCAGTGACTTGCGATTGATGCAGCCACTTAAGAGTTTGTTTTGCGCGCATGTTCACGCTAGACGACTTTTCGCCGATATGGGCGTAAAAAGCCGCCAGCGCGGGCTGGTTCAGCTCAAGCAGATTTTGCAGGGTGGCCACTGAATCCTGATGGTGCCGGAATGCATGCGCGCGATCGGTTTGGGTGAAACCGATTAGCCGCCGAACACTTGGCTTTGTGGGAAGAAGTAAGCGATTTCGACCGCTGCGGTTTCTGGCGCGTCAGAGCCGTGAACGGCGTTAGCGTCGATCGAATCAGCGAAGTCGGCGCGGATCGTGCCTGGTGCGGCCTTCTTCGGGTCGGTAGCGCCCATCAGATCGCGGTTTTTAGCGATTGCGTTTTCGCCTTGCAATACTTGCAGAACGACCGGGCCGGAGATCATGAAGTCCACGAGGTCTTTGAAGAAAGGGCGGGCGCTGTGCACCGCGTAGAAGCCTTCAGCTTCGGCGCGCGAGAGGTGAGCCATGCGCGAAGCGATGACTTTCAGGCCAGCGGCTTCAAAACGGCCGACGATGGCGCCGATGGCGTTCTTCGCAACTGCGTCAGGTTTGATGATAGAAAAGGTGCGTTCGATTGCCATGGGTATCTCCAGTAGTGATGCGCTCGGGTCGGAACGAAATTGCGGCGCACGGAGCCTTGCAAGGAGATCACTCCGTGCGGCAAGCCTCGGCACCAAAACCCGAAAAACGCTTATGAAACAAAGCCCTACATTCTAGCATCGCGAAATGCGCTCGGTTGGGCTCGCAGCGTGAGCGTTGGCGAGGAGGCTGAACGATGTGAGACATTGCGTGCTCATACAGCTTTACGGAAAAAACAGCCTCGAGCGACAGTCTGTCGGTGCTTCGATG
>DAINAJ010000072.1:9811-12619 GCA_036733505.1 Casimicrobium sp. | reverse complement strand
CCGATTGCCACACCACGATTTCTTGTGCATTGATGCGTCGCGTGACACGTTCCGCCGTGGGCGTCGCGAGGCGGATCATCTCCAGTTCCTCATCGAACGCGTCCATCATGCCCACGACGCTCGCGTGATCGGCGCTGGTCGCTACTCGTGCGTGACCGCCATCGCGTTGAGCATCACCCGCAACGATGGCACCTTCGTGCACATAGAGCATCATATTGGCGTAGACGGTGGTCGGTTTCGCGTACGCACGAGCGAACGCCTCAACGCTGTCGCGCACGCCCACGACGCCAGCGAGTGCCAACTCGGCGGGATCACGCGCCGCCAGCGCTGCGCCTATTACAAATGCGTTGTCGGCGGACAGGTGTGACAAAAAAGCGTGCCCGATGTCGGTACGCACTAGCGTCGCTTGCAATGCGCCAGCGGCATCGTGCAGCGCGAAAAACCGTTCGCCATGCTGAGCGCCGTCTCGCGCGAGTCGTCGCAACGCACTGAGCGTATGCGTGTTGTTCGCTACGTCTTTGCACAGCAGGGGCTCCGCGACCTGCCACAGTTGCGCGGCGTCCGAATACTCAACGACGTTCATTTTCCAAACACTGGCGATAGAAACGTCGCAGGCAGCATCGGCAAATCGGTCACACCGACATCGACACCGCATTGCATCAACAACGTTCCGGCCTGTCCGCGATGGTGCGTTTGGTGATTGAAAATGTGCATCAGCACTAGCGAGAGCGGCAGCGTCATAGCCTCGCCGCCGCCGGACATCCGACGATAAGTCAGCGGTGCCGCAAGTGCTGCATCGTCGAGGGTCGCAACTATGCGATCCAACCGATCATCCGCGCCTGCCCGATGCCTAGTTAGCTCATCAAAGTCGTTATAGAGCTCCTCGTTGAGTGCGGTGATCGTTGACGGATGGCCTTCGAGTCGATCCAGCCACAGCCGATCCGCCACCATGATGTGGTTCAACGTGCCGTGAATGCTTTTGAAAAAAGCACCCATATTGCGCTTGCGGGTGCCGTCGGGCAACGTCGCCGCGGCAGAGTACAGCGATTGGTTCTGCCACCGGTTGTAGCGGGCCAAGGTTTTGCAATAGTCGATAGAAATCATAGACAAAGTATAGGGTGCAATTGTCATGTCCCACCTGACTGGGTAGGTGACCTACGAAGCGGTTCCCCATAGCCTCACAACGTGCGCAACGAGTGAGTTTTGCCTGCAGCAACAGACACTGTGAAGCGCAATAAACCAATTTGATGGGGGTCCCAGTGAAGTCACTTCTTTCGCGAAAAGTCGCATTCTTGTGCGTAAGCGCAGTCGCGGTCGCATGCACAGCTAGCGCGCACGCAGCAACGATCACTGTAAATTCGCTGGCAGACGATGTGTTTCCAGACGCCACTGGCGCGATCTTCGACTACGCGGGCGCCCCCGTGGTTTTGACTTCCGCGAAATGCACATTGCGTATGGCGCTAGCCTCCGCCAATCTCGACATGCCCGTTGGTGGCGCGACCTTCGGTTGCGCGGCCGGCGCTGGCGCCGATACGGTGAGCTTGAACTCACTGACGGGGGTCATTCAATTGGCCGACCGCACAATGAGCGTTGGGCCGAACTCGCCGGAGCCGGTGCCGAACACTTCGATTCTTTATGCGGTTCGCGCCACGACAATCACCGGGCCAGGCGTAGCCGTTTTGGCCATTAGCGGCCAAACGATTCCGAGTTTTGGTCGCCGTCTGCTGACCGTGAGCGACGGTTCGGACACGACGGACACGCCCTTTGCGCTCAGTGGCTTAACTTTGCAATATGGTCGCGCAATTGGTACGAGCGCAGGTTGCTTCTTCTCGCGCGAGTCGACGACTCTGACTGACGTTGTGTTCGACGGCTGTGAAAGCATCGGTAACGGCGTTGCTGGCGTTTATCCCATTTCTGGCGGTTTCGGTGGCGCGATGGGCATGGGCAGCCCGATCTCGCCGAGCAACACTTTCCCCAACGCCACGCTGACAAACGTCGTGTTCAAAAATAACCGCGCAAGCCGAGGTACAACGAGCACTGCAACTGCCACCGGCCGGCCAGACAACGGTGGCGCTTTCTTTGGCTCCGGCACGGTCCAAGTCGGTGCCGTCACGATCAGCGATAGCCGGTTCCTTGGCAATAGCGCGGAGCGAGGTGGTGCCTTCCAAGTGTTTAACGCCAGCTCCGTCAGCGTTACCAATACGGACGTGGTTTCCAATGCCGCAACCGGTTTCGCCGCTATCGGCGGCGGTCGTTACGGTGGTTTCAATATCGGCGCGGTTTCTGGCAACGTGTCTCTCAATCAAGTGCGTGTGGTCGGCAACACTGCTATTGAAGAACGCGCCGGATTTTCGATTCAAAGTGTCGGCGGGGTCACCACGATTAACGATTCCGCCGTTGTCGGCAATCGAGCGATCAACGGGCGCATTGGCGGATTTGAGGTGCTTACCGACGTATTCGACGTTAACGGTAATTGCCTCGGCACATCGAAGCATGACGTCAACGTGACCAACACGCTTATTCGCGGCAATATCGCCACCACCAACACCGGCGGCTTTCGCGTCGTCTGTAGCGGCAATGTCGCGATGAGCAGCTCGGACATCGAAGGCAACGAGGTGATAGGTAGCGCGTTGGCCGGAAGCGGCGGCAATAGTGCGGGCGTCATCTCCGTCAATAACAACGTAACCATGACCGGTGTCACCGTATCGGGCAATCGAACGAACGGTGGCACCGTAATCACGCCGGGAGTCGCCAACGGCGGCTACGCTGTGCTGACGGTATCGGACGCCTTATCGTTTGCTGGCGTGG
>DAINAJ010000072.1:0-9711 GCA_036733505.1 Casimicrobium sp. | reverse complement strand
AACGGCGGCTACGCTGTGCTGACGGTATCGGACGCCTTATCGTTTGCTGGCGTGGGCCTGTCGGTTCACGACAATTACGCCGCAGAAAATGAGGCTGGTTTGACGCTTCGCGCCAGCGGCAGCGGGCGCAATTTCACGGTCTCGGACTCGGCCTTTTACAACAACCGTGCGAAAGGCATCCACGCGCTGTTCTTCGACAGCACCGGCAATTACACCCTCCGCAATTCGACGATCTCTGGAAATACGTCACACGCTACCGGCGGCGCTGCGTTTTTGGTGAACACCACCGCTGCAGCAGGCACCAATGCCGTCGTGATCGAAAACGTCACCTCGGCACGAAATGGGGCGACCTCTGACGCATTTAGCGTGGCTGCATTCCCGGGTGGCCCGACCGCAAACGCAACGATCAACGTGCGGAACACCATCTTCGGTCAGTACCAATTTGGCAGCGGCTACTTCCCCGTTTACAACCCCGTACTCGCGGGCGTGACTTACGCGTACGCCAACTCTATCGTTGAAAACGGAGGCAACATGCCGGCCGGCGCATGCGGAACCAACGCGGTAGTTTGTAACGTGGACGCAAAACTCGAGGGATTGAATGGCAACGGTGGTGTCACGCCGACCCACGCGCTACGCGCTGGCAGCCCCGCACTCGACAGTGGTGACAATGCGGCCGCGACAGCATTCGACCAGCGGGGCAGTGGCTTCGCGCGCATCGTTAACGGAACCATCGATATCGGTGCCTTCGAATCGCCAGTGCTCCCAACTGCCTTAGCTTGCAAACTCGACATGGATGGCGATAGCCAGCCACGTGCGCACAAGGAAGGTTTGGTGCTACTCCGTGCCATGCTCGGCTTCACAGGTAGCGCCGTCATTAACGGCACCGGCATCAGCCAACCGCAGTGGGACTCGGCTAGGAACAACCTGAATGCCAATTGCGGCACGAACTTCGCGCCATGAGTCGCGAAAATACAACAAACCCGCTAATCGCCATCGCACCTGAATGCGATGGCTGTGGCTGGTCGAATAACAAAACATTGCGATTTGGTCATGACGTCGGCATAATGCGACGAATCACCGCCGTGGCGAGCGTAGTCAGTCAGAGCTTTTTTGCCGAAGAATCGCGCGTCGAGGCGGTTTTTTTGCCACGAAAGCGGTTCTTTTCGGAATAAATGTCGCGTTTGGCGTCAAAAATACGTTTTAACGGGTGACCCAGTTCACCCTCAGCCACGGTTCCGTGACGGAGCCGTGACAAAAGCATCAAACAAGAGTTCACATTGTGGAAAAGGTTGTGTAGCATGGCGATCAAACGGAGAGTAAATATGCCAAGACCATTTGTTAAAGCAGTGGCGTTGAGCGGAGCAGTAGCTGCTTCCGCTCTTTTTGCGTTTTCTGCAAATGCCGCACAAGTCCTGACGCCCAAGCGCGGCGCGGCTGTAATTGACAATGTGACACTCCCAGCGGGCACGTCCCTAGCTGCGGGTTCCACGTTGTTTATCGATGTGGACTACAGCGTGACGGGTAGCCAGACCGCGAACGAAGCGGGTCTCGGGCTCAAAATCGGCTACGACTCGAATTTCTTCGACCTCGTCGTCCCCGCAACATCCATCACTAATCTGCGCACCAAGTGCATGATTGCGAGCCCAAGCGACCAGTTGGTTAGCGGGACGACGCGTGAAGTGGTGTTTGGTTGGATCGACACCTCGATTCGCACGACGCCAAGCGCAGGCGCTGTCGGCTGGCCCGGTACCGCTGACCCAGCTGCACCAGGTGCGACCAACGGTTGTTTGAACCCCGGAAGCATCGTGACTGAGAGCGGCGCGATTGCTGTTCCCGCAACGCTGTTCCGAATTGGTTTGAAATCAAAAACCAGTTTCACGTCCGGTTCGACGAACGTGACACTTAATACCGCTGGCAATATTTCTTACGCCAATGCCGGTAACGTGGATACGGCCAAGACAATCGTGGTTAATGGCGCGGCTGCACCGACGTGTAATTTGGACGTGGACGGCAGCGGTGGCGTGCCAACGGCTAGCATCGACGGTCTGCTCATCAAGCGTGCACTTAACTCATTCATCCCAGCCGCAAATATCCTAATTGGTATTACTTTGCCAGGTACGGCTACGCGGACTACTGGCGCCGATATTCGCTCGTACGTCCTCGGGCTCGGCAACGTGCTTGATGTGGATACGAACGGCACGAATGTGCCTGCAGCCAGTGTGGACGGCCTATTGATTCAACGCGCGCTAAACACGTTTATTTCCTCTACGTCAATTACCACGGGCATCACGACGCCGGCGACGGGCGCAGCGATACGTACGTACCTGAACAACACATGTGGCACTACTCTCGTTCCATGATTAGTTCCAAGCTGGCGCGTACGCGCACCTCACGAAATCCTGCAACTTCTATAGCAACCATGATCATGACTAAATTTTCAACACTGCTCCGGCAACTACAGCTTGTGGTGACAGGCATGTTCTTGGCGGGCTTCGCTATGAACGCCTCTGCGCAAGTTGAAACTGCGACTACCACGCCAACGAAGGTCTACGCGGCTGTCGGACAGCCGTTCAGCTTCGTAGTTTCCTACACCGGTGGAGAAGTCGCGGTAACCGACTTGGTCGTTACTTATACGGCAAACACGACGGGGGCCTCAATTGCTCCGTTCTCAACGGCGTGTATCCCGGGCGCATTTACTCCACCATATGCTTCCGCAAATCCCAACGAGTTCTACATCAATTGGGAGCCATCGTCGGGTTCGTACCCGGCGAGTTGTGGTGGTGCAGCCAACGCTGCCGCTATGGCGACGTTCAACGGAACTGCGTCTAGCTTTGTCGGCGGCACGTACGTCATCACAGTGACCAACAACGCCTCGCTAGGAGCCACCAACTCAGCGACGAACGACGTAACGGTATGCGAAAAGACCACCGTGTCATCCGTTACTCCCGGCAGCAACCCGACTGAGGGCGGTGCCTCGAACTTTACGGTAAATTTCAGTGCTGTTCCTACCGGTTGCGGTGGCTTCTCGATTCCAGTCGGACTGAGCGGCCCGGCTGTAGCTGGCAAGTCGGCAGCTATTGGGTCCAATACCTGTACGAACATCGCTGACGGTGCCACTAGCTGTACGGTGGGCATCACCACGGCGCAGAACACCAATATCGACGGCAACATGCTGGCGACTTTGACCGTGACGGATAGCACGGCGGCAAGCAACTATGTGTCGGCTGGCAGATCAGCGTCTGTCGACGTTCTTGACGATGAAGTCGGTGCGTCTGTTGCGGCAACGACCGCAGCTGCGTCGGAAACCGGTCCAGTCAACGGCGTGCTCACGTTCACACGTACTGGCGCGACGACAGCTACACAGGCTCTGACATCGACCATCACCGGCACCGCGCTGCCTGCAACGGGTAACTTCAGCTTCACGGCTGGCAGCTGCACAGGCGTAAGCTACACGGCTCCAACGCTGTCACTGACTGTGCCGTCGGGCAGTGCAAGCTGCACCGTCAACGTCGTCCCAGTTGATGACACCGCAGTAGAAGGTTCACAGACTGTTATCGCAGGCGTACCAACTGGCCCATCGGCAGTCGGTACGGGTTCCGCTGCAACCGTGACCATCGCTGATAACGACACACCACCAGTGTTTAGCGTCGCTAAGGCAGGCGCATGTGCCGAAGCCCTCGCACCTACGAACTGCACGTTCACGATCACTCGCGACGGTGGCGTGGCTACTGCAACGACGGTTAACTTCACTGTCACCGGCACCGCAACCCGCGCTACCGACTATGTGTTGAAAACTGGCGGCTGTGCTGCTGGCACCGCGCTCACTGCGAACACGATCTCGCATCCTGATGCGAATCCACTCGTGATTGACGTTTGCCCGACGGATGATGCGGTCATCGAATCTGGTGGTGAAACCGTGATCTTTACAGTAACGGCTAACCCACCAACCTACACGGTCGGCACAGCATCGCAAACACAGAACATCGCTGACGACGACAGCCCTCAAGTGGTTACCGTTTCTGGCGGTGGTGCAGTGGCGGAAGCCGCCGGCACTGGTGTCTTCACGTTCACCCGCTCTGGCGGCAGCCTTGCGGTTCAGGCTCTGCCCCTGACTGTAAACATCGGTCGTTCGGGTAGCGCGACGTACGGTGCTGCTTGTACGGCTGGCGTCGACTACACATCGACGACGACCGGTACCACGCTGACGCTCACGGGTGCGACGGGAACGATTACCGTTACGGCCTGTGACGACAATTTGATCGACCCAGCTGAAACGGTCATCTACACGGTAGCTGCACCAACGGCGCCTGCTGATTACACGGTCGGCTCGCCAGCGTCTGCCACGGCAACGATCACGGATGATGATGTTGCTGTGAATGCAGTGGCCGGTGCAACGGGATCGGCAACAGCGACTTCAACGGCTGAAGGCACGGTAGTAAGCTTCCGCGTCAGCTGCCCAACGCTGGCTACGGCGCAATCGATCGACTTCTCCATCACGCCAGCAACGGCGTACGCTGGTGACGTCTACTCCGGTAGCCCAACGGGCTCGGTATCTTGCCCGGCCGCAGCCGCAAGCTTGGTTGCCGTGCCAACGACGGTGCAAACCATCAACGACACCACGATCGGTAACGCTCGTACGTACACGATGACGATCAGCATCCCTCAGGTGATGATTGGTGCGGCCAACAACGGCCTCAAAGCTGGCGGCCCATCGGTTGCAGCGACGATCATTGGCAACGCAGTTGCGACGGTGAACGTAACTGACGACGACCAGCCGGTTGGCGTCCCGACCATGAGCATGCTTGGCTTGGGCTTCATGAGCCTGATGCTGGCCGGCTTCGTGGCCTTTCAACGCCGCCGCGTGCAGAAGTAAGCATGTAGCGTGTTGTTGAGTTCGCTCGGTTCACGCCGAGCCGAATGAGTCAAAAGCCCCGCTTGCGGGGCTTTTGTTTTTTTGTGCGTACAAGATGGGTAGACTGACGGCTATGAACACACATTGCTGGCTCACTGCTTCAGACGTTTCGCGTCAACTTGACGCCGGAATGATTACATCGCTGCAAATGCTCGATTCCGTAGCGGATCGGATGCTTGAATGCGATAACGCGCTAAACGCGTTATTCCTGAACAAAACCATCTACGCGCGCTCTGATGCATCCGCGAGCGACGAGCGTCGTGGTCGTGGCGCGCCACTGTCGCCGCTGGATGGTGTGCCCATCACGCTCAAAGAAAACCTCTATACGCGAGGCGACGCTGCGCCGATCGGTACGGCGGTCGGATCGACGCTACCAAAGGATGAAAACTCGCCCATCGCGGACCGGCTGCGTGAAGCAGGTTTGATCCTCGCCGGCAAAACCACCATGCCCGATTTCGGCATGCTCTCCAGCGGCCAGTCGAGCTTTCATGGCGTAACGCGTAATCCGTGGCAGCTCAATCGCAATCCCGGTGGCTCCAGCTCAGGCGCGGGCGCCGCGTGTGCGGCTGGGTACGGCCCACTTCACATCGGCACCGATATCGGCGGTTCCATTCGCCTCCCAGCAAGTTTTTGTGGCATCTTTGGCCTAAAGCCTTCCGGCGGGCGGGTACCGATCAATCCTCCGTATATGGGGCGCGTCGCGGGACCGATGACACGCACGGTGCTGGACGCAGCAATGCTCATGGACGTCATCACCAAGCCCGATCCCCAGCATCGCGACTTCATGAATTTGCCGCCGCACAACATTGAGTTTGCTGGCGCGCTGACATCCCTGTCGCTGCAATGGCTCAAGGGCAAACGGATTGCGATATTGGCGGACGCTGGCGCGGGATGTGATGTCCAAAGCGATGTGGCCGCCGCAGTCTGGGAATGCGGCCAAGTGTTGGAGCAGCACGGCGCAACGGTTTCCGTGTTGAAGCCGTTTCTGACGCGATCAATGCTCGATGGCATTTGCGGCTTTTTCGAAGCACGTAGCTGCGGCGACATTTTGCGCATGTCCGAGGAGTCTCGCGCCAAAATTTTGCCGTTTATCGTGCAGTGGGCAACCTATCGCGCCAAGGCATTTACCGGCGATACGGTGATGCAGTTTTATGCGCAAATTATGGCGATGCGCGAAGCGACGGTGCGTGAAACGCATGAGTTTGACTTTGTCGTTTCCCCCACCGCGCCTATGCCGTCGTACGAAGCGGACTTCTGTTGCCCCGGCAACGACCCGCAGCAAGCGCTGGAACACATCGCCTTCACTGTGCCCTACAACATGAGTGAACAGCCCGCAGCCTCGATCAACTGGACCTATTCGACGGCTAGCCGCTCGCGTGGCCTTCCGATTGGTTTGCAAGTCGCCGGACGAAGATTTGATGATCGTGGCGTATTGCAGCTTTGTCACCTCATCGAACAAATTCGCCCGACTCAAAGGCCGTGGCCGGTGCAGCTTTCGTAGGCGGCGAATTTTGCGTTGAACGGCCGTTCGTTCTCCGAAACGAAAAATGGGTAGACCCTGATGACGGGCGCGGCTTCGCGCCTACAATGGTTTT
This sequence comes from Casimicrobium sp., assembly GCA_036733505.1. Lineage (GTDB taxonomy): Bacteria > Pseudomonadota > Gammaproteobacteria > Burkholderiales > Casimicrobiaceae > Casimicrobium. Next base: position 3,204 of record DAINAJ010000072.1, on the reverse strand, counting down.
CACGGGTTACCCTTTTGACTATCGAACGGAGAGGTCTATGAAATTTGTGAAACTTGCTGCTGCGGTGCTTTTGGCCTGCGCGGCTGCTTTGCCTGCTGCGGCTCAACAAAAAGTATTGAAGGTCGCGCCGCACGCGTTCCCGGCAAACTTGGATCCGTTTAACGTCACAGCCTACATCACGCGTAACCACGGTTACATGGTGTACGACACGCTTTTCGCTACGGATGAAAAAGGCGCGATCAAACCGCAGATGGTCGACAAATGGACGGTCAGCCCGGACGGCAAGACTTACACATTCACGCTCCGCGACAAACTGGAGTTTCATGATGGTAAGCCTGTAACCGGCGAAGACTGTGTCGCGTCGATCAAGCGCTGGGGCGCGCGCGACGGTTTCGGGCAAAAACTCATGACTTTCGTCGACAAAATGGATGCGCCTGACGCGAAAACCTTCCGCATGATGCTCAAAGAGCCTACGGGTATCGTCCTCGACGCGTTGGGCAAACCGTCTTCAAACCCTGCGTTCATCATGCCTGCGCGTGTGGCCGCGACCGATCCGTTTAAGGTGATTGACGATTACACGGGCTCTGGCCCTTATGTCTTTAAGAAAGACGAATACAAGCCTGGCGTTCAGTCGATCTATCTGAAGAATACAAAGTACGTGCCGCGCAGCGAAGCGCCGTCGGGACTGGCAGGCGGCAAAAAAGTGTATGTGGATCGCGTGGAATGGCTTGCGCTTAAAGACGCGCAAACGCAGCTCAATGCACTGCTCGCCGGCGAGATTGACATGATCGAACAGCCGGCGTTTGAGCAATATCCGCAGCTGCGCAAAGATCCGCGCGTTAATGTGGTTGACGTGGGCACGGTGAACTATCAATACGTGATGCGCTTTAACCATCTCGTACCGCCGTTCAATAACGTGAAAGTGCGTGAAGCGGCGATGTGGGCCATGAATCAAGAGGCGTTCTTGCGCGCTCAGGTTGGGCCAGAAAACGAAGGCATGTTCTCGACCTGCCCAAGTATGTACCCATGCGGCACGCCGCTCGCGTCCCCCAAAGGCAGCGAGTTCATGGTCAAGGGCAATATGGTCAAAGCGCAGCAATTACTGAAGGAGTCGGGCTACGACGGCAAGCCGATTCTGATCATGCGCCCGACCGATTTGCAATCAATTCATAAGCTGCCGCTCGTCGCGACACAGTTGCTGCGTCAGGCCGGTTTCAAAGTGGATTTGGTCACGATGGACTGGGGTTCACTCGTGGCTCGTCGCTCCAAGAAAGAGCCGGTTGAGCAGGGTGGTTGGAACATTTTTCTTACGGCATGGGTCGGTGCTGACATCATGAACCCGTTGACGGCTGCGCCTCTCGGCGGAAACGGCGAAAAAGGTTGGGCAGGTTGGGCGACCGACGCGCAGTTGGAAACGTTGCGCGAACAGTACTCACGCGCCACGACCGACGCCGACAAGAAACGCATCGCCGAAGCTGTGCAAGTTCGCGCGACACAGGTGGGCACGCACGCGATTCTGGGTGAATATAAGAACCCAGCGGCGACGCGCAAAAACATCTCTGGCTTGCTAAAGACCGCAGGGTCGGCTTACTGGAATATTCAGAAGAACTAAGCGGCGAGTGGCGTTGTCGGAGCGGGCTAGCCCGCGCCTGACAGTTGCGACGCGTAGTCGCGGCCAGCCTACGCCCACTGACACACCGTTCCGTGGGCGAAACAGCTTTTACGCACCAACGACTGCTATACGGTCGTTTGCGCCGTAAAAGCCCTATTGTTGACTATGCTTGAAAAATGGCTGTAACGACCGCCAGGCGGTCGCTGCAACTATAAAGCTGTTATGACCGATCTGTGCTTTACCTCCGTACCCGAACTCTCGCGCTTGCTGGCGACGCGCCAAGTTTCATCACGCGAATTGCTCGAGGCGTTTCTCGCGCAAATTGATCGCGCAAATCCATCGCTAAACGCCATCGTGACCTTTGACCGCGAAGGTGCTTATGCCAACGCGGATGCCGTTGACGCGCGTCGCGTTGCTGGATTGCCGACGTCACCGCTTGCGGGATTGCCGATTGCTATCAAGGATATGGAGCCGGTCAAAGGCATGCGCACGACCATGGGCTCGCCGATCCTCAAAGATTGGATCCCGGACTACGAGGGCGTGATGATCGAGCGCTTTCGCTCGCATGGGTTGAGCATTCTCGGAAAAACCAACACGCCGGAGTTTGCGCTGGGGAGTCAGACGTTCAATCCGATCTTCGGTGCCACGAAAAACCCGTGGGATTTGACCAAAACCTGTGGCGGTTCTTCCGGCGGCGCGGCTGTCGCGGTGGCCACCGGAATGCTGCCGTTTGCTGATGGCTCGGACATGGGCGGTAGCCTACGCAACCCCGCCAATTTCTGCGGCGTCGTCGGCTTGCGTCCCACGCCCGGACGCGTGCCGATCTACCCGAACGTAAACCATTGGGGCGCCTTCAACGTGCACGGACCGATTGCTCGCACTGCGGAAGATGCCGCGTGGTTACTCTCGATTCAAGCGGGCGATGATCCACGCGTGACCATTGGGCGCTGCGGTGACCCGACCGTTTTTCGGCAATCACTGGCGCGAGATTTCAAGGGCACACGCGTCGCGTGGAGCCCAACGCTCGGCGGTTTGCCTGTCGAGAAAGGCGTGCGCGACGCCCTCGAACAGTCGCTCAAGCGCTTCGAGGCCATCGGCTGCATCATCGAAGAGGCCGAGCCCGATCTCGGTATTTCCGACAACGCGTTTCGCGTGTTGCGCGCGCTCAACCTTGTCACCACGCTCGGTAACCACTACAAGCACAATCGCGCGCTGATGAAAGACGCAGCCGTATGGAACGTGGAGCAGGGCCTTGCGCTCACAGGCGCACAGATCGCCGAGGCGCAGATGCAGCAATCGAAGTGCTTTGAGCGCATGCAGCGCTTCTTGAAGCGCTACGACTACTTTCTATGTCCGGTGAATCAAGTGTTACCGTTCGACGTCAATACGCCGTACCCGACCGAAATCGACGGCACGAAACTCGAAACGTATCTGGATTGGATGAAATCGGCCGGGCGCATCACCATGACGTCGCACCCGGCCGCAAGCGCACCAGTTGCGTTTTCCGCCAACGGTCTGCCCGTGGGAATGCAAATCGTCGGGCATTTCGGCTGTGAGTTGGAGGTGTTGCAACTCGTGCACGCCGTCGAACT
>DAINAJ010000071.1:13804-15453 GCA_036733505.1 Casimicrobium sp. | reverse complement strand
CAATTTGCGGCGCAATCAGACCGCGCCATGCAGTTTCACGGGTTCATGGTTCGACAGGCTCACCACGAACGGATAGAGGCTCACCTCGCCGAGAGACTGCGGCGGCAACTACACGCCCTTTAGAATGACCTTCTAACCAAGGAAGTCCCCCATGTCCCGTGCCCCATTTCGCCGCAAGAGCGGTGCCCGTGAAGCTAACCAGCTCGTTCGTCTGGCCGAGGGGCTTGCCTCGTCCAAGAGCCGCGCCGAGGATGTGTATTGGGAGCGCGAACTTGAGGCTGCCGTGACGGTGCAGCTTGAGAACAACGACGAAGATGCGATCAACCGAGCGCTGGACAAAGCGCATGACGCGCCGGACGCGACGTTTGACGCGTTGGCCGATATGGTTGAGTCGCTGACCGAATCGGTCGTGATGGATTCGGAAGTGGGGCCGCAACGCTTGACGTTGTTCTGCGCGCCGATTCTGGTGTGGGGCCGCAATCAAATTCCCGCGAAAACGATTCCGAAAGCCCAGTTGCAGGACATCGGCGTTCAGCTCGCGGCGCATGTGTTTTCGTCGAAGGCGAAGATCGCACTTGCGGATTTTCTGTTCGCGCCGGATCAGTTGCCGCACAGCTACAGCGAGTCGCGCGAATTGCTCTTGGCGCTCGGCACGAGTATTCGCGAGCGTGGGCACCTCACGATCAAGCCAGAGTCGGTCGAGGACGCGCCGGACGTGGTCTGCGATATGCGCATGATTGTGGGCGCGTTTCAGGTGACCGAAGGCGACCCGTTTTATTCGTGGCAGGAAATGACGACCTCCGTCGAAGAGGCACGCCAAGCGGTGCTTACGACGTGGCGTGCGCAGGGCGGCAACGCGATCAAGCCGCTGCTCGTGGGCTTTCCGCACGAACTGACGCTGCCGCGTTCGTTCTTCTCGGCGTGTCGCGATGCGGACTTGGCGTCGCGCGCCTACTCAATCGGAGCGTCAGTGTCATACCTTGAGGCGGTGACCAACACGACGCCAGACAAACTCACGGCGGTGATCGGCGGCTGCTGGGGCAAAGGCTTAGAGGAATACCGCATCGGCTTTTCGATCGGTGACAGCGACGAAGTCGTGCACGGCTGCATCTGGCCGTTGGTGTCGGACGAGAACGAAGAATCGCCCGTCATCGAAGAAATCGAAGTGCTGTTGCGTGCGGCGAAAGTGGGGACGATTCTGGTGCTCTCCGAACAGTTGCCGTTGGAATTTTGCGACGATTGCGGCGCGCCGCACTTCCCAAACCGCGACGGCGAAATGCTGCACGCGCATTTGCCGGAAGATGCAGAAACCGGGTCGGTGCATTTGCATTGAGACGCCCAGACGCGACGCCCCAATCGTAGGGCGGCACTGGCCGCGCTACGCAAAACGTCGAGCCTATGACTTTTTGCCTCCAGCGACCGCCAGCTGGCGCTTTCAGGGCATTTTGTACGTTAGTCGATAAGTAGAATTTTTTGGCTGTAACCCCTGCCTGTCTGTCGTTCGCAATAAAAAGCTGTATCCCCATGCCCGTTATCCCGCGCCGCGAACTTTGGCTTTTCATTGGCGTGGTGATCTTTTGGGGCATGAACTGGCCGATCATGAAGCTCGCGATGGCGGAGCTGGATTTCTGGGTGTTTCGCACCTATTG
>DAINAJ010000071.1:12218-13704 GCA_036733505.1 Casimicrobium sp. | reverse complement strand
AGCTCGCTGGCAGTGCCGATCGTCGGATTTGTGAGCGGGATGCTGCTGCTGGGCGAAAAGCCGCGAACGTTCGATTACGTCGCGCTGGCGGCGATTGTGGCGGCCGTGGCGTTGGTGCTGCGACCCGCCCGCGCGAAATCGCCCTAACCGCCAACGAGTTATTTACCCGCGTGCGCGGCAGTTTCTTCTTCGTCCGGCCAGTTTTTGATGTAGCTCTTGAGCATGCGATTCTCGAAGCTCTGCTCTTCGTACACCGCCTTGGCGACGTCGTGGAATGACAGCACACCCATCAGTGTGCCCGCTTCCATGACCGGGATGTAGCGCGCGTGACGGTCGAGCATCGATTTGCGTAGCTCTTGAATGTCCATGTGCGGATCGGCTGTGAGCGGGTCGCGCTCCATAATTTCGCCGACGGTCATCGACTTCAATTCATCGGCGCGCTCATCGAGCACCTTAATCAACTCACGAAAGGTCAGCATGCCGGCGAGCTTGCCCTTTTCCATCACGACCAACGAGCCAATGTCTTGCTCGGCCATTGCGTGCACCGCGTGCGCCACGGGCATGTCAGGCGTGGCGGTGTAGAGCGTGCTGCCTTTGATACGAAGAATTTCACTGACCAGCATGATGCGCTTCCTCCAGAGTTTTTGTCGTGCGACGGGTGACTTTGCACCGGATCGCGCGACGTAATGACACGTGAAGCGTACACCGAAACATAAAATGAGGCTATGTCAGAAGTAACCCCTCGCCACAACGCCGTTTCGCCCGAGAAAAAGGCAGCGGTACGACCCGAACGCGAGTGGTACATCCACGAGTGGATGCTGCTGGCGTTCGCTGCGGGCATGATGCTGCTGATCTACTTCGTGGCGCAGCACGAGCAGGAGATCGAAAAAGCGGAAATCATTCGCGATGCGGCCGTGGTCGAGCAGTCTATTTCGCGCCGCCTTGAGACAGATCAACAGTTTTTTGATCGCCTCGCGTTGGACGTCGGCGGCGAGCGCATTTCTCCCGAAGAATTTGATCGCGTCGCGGGCAAGCATGCGGTGGAATCTGGCTATGTGACGGACGTGGTGCGCGTCACACCGGAATTTGAGGTCGTTCGCCACACGCCGGCCTCGCGCGCGCTCGACGCAGTGCTCAGAAGCCGTGCGCCGTTCGCCGATCAGGTATGGATGGCAAACCTGACACAAAAAACGGCGCGCAGCACGTATTCGCAGCCCTACCGCGGCGAGAGCGGGCGGTTTTTCATCGAATACGCGGCACCGGTGAACGCGCACGGCGACTTCGTGGGCACGATTAACGCCATCATTTCGTTCGATCAGCTGCTCGACAAAGCCGCACCGGATTGGACTAACCGCAAATACCGCGCCGTGATTTCGGACGCGTCGGGCCAAGGCATCACCAACGCAGAGGCCATGCACATCGACTCGGGCGTGGTGAAGCACACCGTGCCGCTCTCCCTGCCGTGGCGCGATTTGCAGCTCACGCT
>DAINAJ010000071.1:8686-12118 GCA_036733505.1 Casimicrobium sp. | reverse complement strand
TGGTGAAGCACACCGTGCCGCTCTCCCTGCCGTGGCGCGATTTGCAGCTCACGCTTGTGGGCGCGAAGCCGTCAACATTCCTGCCGAACCTGACGCTTTCAACCGCTGTCTTGGCGTTGACCGGCTTGATGGTGTGGACGTCCATAGGCCTGCGCAATCAACGCAAGATGCGACAGCTGGCCGAGAGCGAGCGCGACCGCACCTACGCGCAGTCGAATGCCGATTTGCGCGTCACCAACGAGCGCTTCGAAACGGTGCTCGACTCGCTGGACGTTTCGGTCTATGTGAGCGAACTCTCGACCAATCAACTGCTCTACTGCAACACGCGGCTGCGCGAAACCTTTCCGCACATCGAGGTTGGCAAAAACGCCAGCCAATTTGAAGGGGGCTTCACCGAAAGCCCCAGCGCGCGCTACCCCGCACCGTATTTGCTCACCTATGAGGGCGAACCAGGTGAGGTGTTCAAAGACGAGTTGGAGCACAAAGAGAGTGGTCGTTGGTTTCTCACCAGAACGCGTGCCGTGCGTTGGGTAGACGGTCGGATCGCGCGTTTAACGACGCTGGGCGACATCACGGATCGGGTCGAGGCCGAGCGCATCCGGCAGACGCAGCAAGACAAACTCACGCGCACGTCGCGTTTGATGACGGTGGGCGAAATTGCATCGACGCTGGCGCACGAGATTAACCAACCTCTTGCAGCTATCGCGAACTACGTGAATGGTTGCATTAAGCGGCTCAAAACCAACGGCGACGCCGATATGGCGGTAATCGGGGCTATGGAAAAGGCGGACGCGCAGGTAGCGCGTGCTGGCGCGATTATTGGTCGCGTGCGCGAATTTGTCCGGACGCGTGAACCGCAGCGACAAGCGCTCGACATCAATTTACTGGCCTCGGACGTAGTGAAACTCGTCGAAAGCGACGACGAAGAACGTGCGTTGCGATGTGAACTGCAACTGGCGGAGGACCTACCCATGGTATTCGCCGATCGGATCATGATTGAGCAAGTGTTGGTCAATTTCTTGCGGAACGCGCGCGAAGCCATGCAGCATTTGCCGCCGGAACAGCGAATCGCCGTGTTGCGAACGGCAAAGCTGACGGACACGCTCGCTGTCGTCGAAGTGGCGGACAGCGGCGTTGGTATCCCACCGGAAGTGGCCGGGCAACTGTTCTCGCCGTTTTTCAGCACCAAGGCCGACGGCATGGGCATGGGCCTCAACATTTGCCGGTCTCTGATTGAATATCATGAGGGCAACCTCACTTTTAGTGAAAATAGACCCACCGGCACTGTTTTCCGGTTTACCTTACCGTTTGACGAAGGGCATTGATGAGCATTCATCCAGGAATCGTTTACGTTATCGACGACGACGAAGCGTTTCGCGATTCGGTTGCGTGGCTGCTGCAAACGCATGGCTATCAGGCGCGATTGTTTCCCAACGCTGAGGCGTTTTTGCTTGAAGTGAAACCTGGCGTGGGCGGCCCGCCGCGATGCGCCGTGCTCGACGTGCGCATGCCCGGCATGAGCGGCCCGCAAGCGCAGGAAGCGCTGGCCGAACGTGGGATCAAGATTCCGTTGATTTTTGTGACGGCGCATGCCGACGTGCCTATTGCCGTGACGGCGATTAAACGCGGCGCGTTTGATTTCATCGAGAAGCCATTTGCTGAGGGCGATTTGCTCAAACGTGTGGAGGAAGCTCTCTCGTTTGCAGTGGAAGCGCAAGCGCAGCACAGCCAAATGTCGGGCATCACCGCGCGATTGGCGTCGCTTTCGGAACGTGAACGCCAAGTGCTCGACGCGGTGGTCTCCGGCAAGATGAACAAAACCATTGCCTACGATCTCGACATCAGCATCAAAACCGTGGAAGCGCACCGCGCCCGGGTCATGGAAAAAATGGAAGCAACGTCGCTCGCCCACCTCATTCGTATGGTGGCGATGACTGGGCTCTAGAAGGTGAGCAGTGAATCGTGAACGGTGAACAGTAAAAGCCGCTCCCGTTCTCTACTGCTCACTGCTCACTGCTCACCGTTCACTACTCATTGCTCACTGCTCACACTTCAAAATCACCTTTCAAAAATGACTCGCCATTGCCCCCTCCTCATTCTCGGTTCCGGCCCTGCGGGTTACACCGCCGCGGTGTACGCCGCTCGCGCCAACCTAAAGCCCGTGTTGATCACCGGCCTACAAATGGGCGGTCAGCTCACGATCACGACCGAGGTCGACAACTGGCCCGCTGACGTTGACGGTGTGCAGGGGCCTGAGTTGATGGAGCGCTTTCAAAAGCATGCGGAACGCTTCGGCACAGAGATCGTGTTCGATCACATCCACACGACGTTTCTAAACGAAACGCCGAAGCGTTTGGTCGGCGACAGCGGCGAATACACGTGCGATGCGCTAATCGTTGCAACTGGAGCATCGGCGAAATACTTGGGCCTCCCGAGCGAAGAGAAATACAGCGGCAAGGGCGTTTCAGCCTGCGCCACCTGCGACGGATTCTTCTACAAGAATCAGGATGTGATCGTCGTCGGCGGCGGCAATACTGCCGTGGAAGAAGCGCTGTATCTGTCGAACATTGCCAAGACGGTGACGGTCGTGCATCGTCGCAATAAGTTCAAGGCCGAAGCTATTTTGATCGATAGATTGATGGCGAAAACCAAAGACGGCGGCAACATGCGCGTGATCTGGGATCACTACGTTGACGAGGTGCTGGGTGACGCCTCAGGTGTAACCGGCGCACGCGTCAAGAGCATGGTCGACGGCAGCACGCAAGAAGTTAAAGCGCCGGGCCTCTTCGTCGCGATTGGACACACGCCCAACAGCGGTATTTTTGAAGGCCAGCTCGAAATGAAGGGTGGCTTCATCAAGGTGAAAACCGGCACCGATGGTGGCGCCACCGCGACGAACATTCCCGGCGTTTTCGCCGCGGGTGACGTAGCTGATCACGTGTATCGCCAAGCGGTCACCAGTGCGGGCACGGGATGCATGGCCGCGCTCGATTCGCAAGCGTATCTTGAGGCGCTGCACGGCTAGTGTACGTCTGTGGTGAGCATTATGGCGGGCGTTGCCCGCCCGCCGCCAACATTGAATCGTGAACCGAGCACGCGCTAGATGGCCACAAGCAATGATTTATCGGAACTGGCGTCGCTCCTAAAGCTAGAGCGCAAGCAAGCGCGCAAAGCGCGTCGCGCGGCTGACGCCAGCAGAGACATGCGCGAGGAGATCACCGAGCTGCCCGCCGCACTATCGCCAGAGCCTGAGCGCTTTGCCGACTACTTTCGGCCGTGGCGCGAGTATCGCGCGCCTGACGCGTCGGACCTCGCGCTATTTCGTAACGCCGTGAAAGACGCTGCCCCAATACAAAAGGCGGCAACGGCGGACCTGCAGCGCGCGAAGCCAAAACCAATTGCCGCGCAACGCACGGCTGACGAATTAGCAGC
>DAINAJ010000071.1:7492-8586 GCA_036733505.1 Casimicrobium sp. | reverse complement strand
AGCGCGCGAAGCCAAAACCAATTGCCGCGCAACGCACGGCTGACGAATTAGCAGCGCTGGAAGCGAGCCAACTGGCCATGCACCCGAGCCCGATGAGTTGGGACATTGGTGCCGACATAGAGGACGAGCAAAGCTATTTACGTGGTGGCGTCAGTCCCGATTTGTTACGAAAACTCCGGCGCGGCCAATGGACGATCAACGCGGAAATCGACCTGCATAACCACACCCAAGACGAAGCGCACGAAGCGCTCATGACGTTCATGCGTATCGCGCGTGCGTCCGGCCATCGCTGCGTTCGCATCATTCACGGCAAGGGCCTTTCGAGCCATCAAAAAATTCCCGTGCTTCGAAATAAAGTGCGCCGCTGGTTGCAACAGAAAGACGAAGTGCTCGCCTATTGCGAGCCGCGGCCAAATGGCGGCGGCAGTGGGGCGGTGTTGGTTTTGTTGAGCGGGGTGCGCTGAGGAACTAACTTGTCGCACAGTGCTTTAGAGGCGGCAGCTGCGACGATTACCCGTCCAAAGAGGGAGATTTCGTCGGCTACTGCGCAACGTCCGACGCGGTCGTCCCGGCTGCGGCACCGGCACCAGATTTCACCGGCGTCGTTTCTGGCTTTGTCCAAGTACCTTTGACGTCAAATTCTTGCATCAGTAACCGTTCAATGGGGTCGCGCGCAAGTTTTTGTCCTAGTAGCGCTGCCGCGCCAATTGCGGGGTTCGCAGTCATGAGGCCGATGCCGATTGCAGTCGCCGTGGAAAGGCTTGGAAACACGCGGACATGCAACTCTTGGGTTTCGCGGTTGATATCTGCCGCGCCGCGAATTTGTACGCGCGCAGACGGGCCGCTAATCTGAAAATTGTCGGTCTTTGCGCTGCCGTCAGCGAGCGTCACGTCCGCCTTGATTTCATCAAAGGCGAAGCCACGTCCGAATATGTCGTCGAAATTAAAACTAAGCCTACGCGGCAACGATTGCAATGAGAGCACGCCTAACAACTTAGCCAACCCTGGCTCCATTTCGGTGAACCGTCCAGGGGCAGTTTCGAGCGAAAACTTGCCCGCGAGCTTGGCGTAGCCAAATTGCGCGGGGCTACCCG
>DAINAJ010000071.1:1894-7392 GCA_036733505.1 Casimicrobium sp. | reverse complement strand
CGCCAACGCTGACCGTCCGGCTGGGCGCGCAGCGTGACGTCGTTGAACTTATGCGCGTACAACACGGCTTCTGTGGCGCGCACGTTGATATTGACGGCCTCTGCGCTCGTGGTGGCCTCGCCACTCAAACCGCCCACGCTACGCTGCCCACGATCGGCCATAGGCGAAAGCAGTGCAATTGCAGCATCCGCGTCGAGTCGCGCAACATCACCGCGTACCGAATAGCCGCGAGCGGGCATTCCTGTCTTTTGTGCCCCCACATCAAGCGTTGCGCGCTCTACTGTGCGCATGCCGGTAGTATTTGCAGCGCTTCGTTCCATAATCGCGTGCAACTGGCCCGGCAACTCAATGTCTAGTCGATCACGCCCCTTATCAAGCGCTGTGCGAACCAAAATCAATTTGACGGGCAGTGCCGGGTCACGCGCGGCACCGGTCACTTGCATGATCGCATCCAACGGCCACCGACTTTGCAGGGTCGTGGCGGTGATGTGCATAACGCTGTCAGGTGCGGCGCCCGCCACGACGCGCGTTGGCTGCGACATATCCAACTGCCACTGTGCTTGACCCGTCAACTGATCGACCAATGGGTACGCAAAACGGTCTCGTACTTTTTCGAAACTTGCGGTACCGGACGCGAGCGTCTTGATGCGACCGCCCTCGGTCGAGATCGTGAGCTTGAGCGGCCCACCCAGTGCCTCAGCTGTCACATCGTTCGCGCGCACATCACGCTCGGTGAAGCGCAGCTTTCCGTTGACGGCGTCTAGTGGAGGAATATCGCCGCCGAGTTCTATGTGATTTCCGGCAAACACGAATTCGCCGTTCACGCGGGAGGCGTCCATATGAGCGAGAGGAAGACTCAAGCCCAGATTGAGCCGGCCGTTGCCCGTTGCTTTTGCGTTTTGCAGGAACCCGTCTAACCAGACGTTGACGGGGCTCGCGACGGCCCAGCGCAGGAATGCATCCATCGGCCCTGAGGCGAAACCCTTGATTTCAAGCAAAGGTGCGTCCGAACTCATGTCGGCGATTTTCACCTCGGTCGCGCCGACCGGCACGCCAGCAATGGTTGCGCCCGCGACTTGTCCGGTAAGTGACGAACCCCGAAACAGTAGTCGAGTGTTGATGTTCTCAGCGCGAGGCCAGTGGTCCGCATAGTCAAGCACGCCACCGGTCACCCGCGCATCCACTTCGAACACGCCCTGCTCATCGTTGTGAAAAGGAAAGTGCCACAAGGGGCCTTTCAGCACAAACTTCGCGTCCGAAGCGCTTCCCGCCAGGACGGCATCCTTGATCCACCTGTGCGTGCCGATTGAAAGCGATGTCGGCAAATATCGGTGAATCGCGGTGGTGTTCGCCCGTACAAGCGTACCAACGATATTTGAAACACCCGGCCCGAGTCGATCGCTGTCCCAGGTTCCGCTGAACTGCCCAGCGACGTCGGAGTTAGCAAATTGAAGATTATTGAGATCCAGGTGCGTTGCGACGATATTGTCGTTCGCGACATTGCGCTTCCATGCGACGCCGCCCGTCAGTGCGTCAAACGTCAGCGGTGCCGATAAATATTTGCCTAGATCAATGCTCAGAGCCATCTGCGATGGCGCTCCCTTGCTCGAGACTTTTGTCCCAGCAGGAGCCTTCGCCATATTGGTCGGTGAGACCATCGCCGCCCCGCCCTTGGTGGGCGCAACTGGAGCACCTGTGCCGACCGCGCCGACGCTCAGGCGCAACTCGCCTTGTCGGTTAGAGCCTGTGACAGTGCCGCTGAGGCCGCTTACCCCTGGTACGCCCCCCTGTGCCCGCCAGCCAACGTTTTTAAGCTCAGCGATGCCCTCCACAACGTAGCGATTTGAAGCGGCCGCTTCGCCGGTGTCGCGCCACTTCGCGTCCACCCCGCGAAGCACGCCGATGGGTTGAAGCGCTACCCAAAACGCCGCCATATCCGGTGGAATCGGCAGCGCTCTCGCGAGCGAAGTTGCGCTCGCTAATTCGAGCTCTGCAACGCGAACTTCGCCGCCAGTGACGACGCCAGCCCCGTAATTCACGAGCACCTCCCCGGTCGCCGCCGGTGCCTGAAAGCCAGCGGCCGTTGTGGCCTTTAGGTCACGGACGGACCATCGCTGCTGTCCCGAGACCTTGGACGGGTCACCGCCCAGCGCACGCTTGTCACGCCACGACAGACGCCCAGAGAGCGACGCCACATCGAGCGGCTCTACTTTTGCGCCAACCTCCAGCGTCGCAAGTTGCAATCGCGCATTGCGCACCGCCAAATCGGTAGTCACCGCCACCGGCTGTCCGTCTTCAAATTCAAACCACGCTTGAATTCCCCCTTCGCCGCGCGCGAGTTGCACCGGCAAGGGAAAGTAGCGCGTCAATGTGCCGAGGTTCGCATAGTCAGTACGCAGGTAGGCCAAACCATCCCAATCGCTAACTTTGCGCAGATTGCTTCCCGAAAATTCCGCGCGGAGATCAAGGAGCGATGCCAAATCGAGCGGCGGCGTCGCATTCATACCCAGTTTGTGCGAATTGCCGCTATTTTGGAGGCGAATATTTACGTTCTTAAGGCGTAGTGGTGGCAGTTTCCGCCAGTCGTCCTGCCACTCCAATTCCCCACCGGAAATTTGCACAAGCCGCTGCTTAAGCAGCCACTCAGCCAGTCCGCTGTCGCCTTCCGACTGATTGTTCAAATCAACGTCAATCCCGGCCACCGTCAGCGCGTTTTCGGCAGTTCGCCGCACGATTACACGCGGCGCACGGATGGTCAGGGCCGAAAGGCGCGGTTCAAACAATATGAGCGAGCGCCATGACAGCGTGGTGTCGACTTCAGGCAACTGCAAAAGCGTTCGACCTCGCGCGTCGAGAATTTGCAGGTCGGACATTTTGAATTCTGGTGACCAACCGTTCCAACCCGCCGTGAAGCCGCCAATGACAACGCGCTGTCCGGTGACACGGGACAGCTCTTGTACGACTCTCGGTCGAAAGCTGTCGGCGTTGGGCACCAGCCAAAAACGAGTGGCGGCGACGATCGCGGCAAACAGAAGGCACGCGGTGAGCACAGTCCAGAACGTCAAACGAATGCCGTGCCCTGTCCAGCGCCGCCCCCAATGGGGACGCGGTTTGGGCGCCGCTAGAGGGGCATCGCGCACGTCGGCGGGACCGGTGTTTTCCTGCATACTCTGGGGATTGTATCGACAGCTTTTATATGATCGTATGAATCAGACTGCGCTAGTAGACAAAGCGTTCACCTATAGCCACTATGCGCAGCGCGTAGCCCGGCAATTTCCAACGCTTGCCGACCAGGTTCGGGGTACGCCGTCAGCGCGGGTGCGGCTTGCAGAATGGCGTGCAGCGTTGGCGACTGCGACGAGCCAGACCATTGATGCCGAGCTTCGCCAAATGCGCCGCGAACTGATGTTGCGCACGTTGGTGCTGGATTTGGCCTGTGACGCACCGCTTGAGCCGCTGGTCGCGGATTTGTCTGACTTCGCCGATTTGGCACTTTCGGCGGCGACAACTGCCCACAGCATCGACATTTTCGGTTCGCCAACGCCTCCATTTGGCTTTTCAATTGTGGCGATGGGAAAACTCGGCGCGCAAGAGCTCAACGCCTCGTCCGACATCGACATCGTGTTTATCTGCGACGAGCCCGAAGCCGACGCAATGGATAACTTGAATTTGCTCGCGCGGCGAATTACGCGAACGCTCAATCAGGAGATTGACGGTGAATTTGTGTTTCGCGTCGACACGCGACTGCGGCCGTATGGCGACGCCGGCCCAATGGTGCCGTCGCTTGACTTTTTAGAGCAGTATTTTGTGGCGCAGGGCCGCATGTGGGAGCGCATCGCGTGGCTCAAGTCGCGCGTAAGTTGCGGCCCGTTGGCAGCAGATTTGAGCACGCTTACAACGCCGTTTGTGTTTCGTCGTTATCTCGACTTTGATGCGGTTTCCGGAATGCGCGAACTGCACGCGCAGCTACGTGCCGAGAAAAACGCGCCGGACAACATCAAACTTGGGCGCGGCGGCATTCGCGAGTTGGAGTTCGGCGCGCAGCTTCGGCAATTGGTGCGTGGTGGGCGTGACCTGTCGCTGCGCATTCGCCCCACGCTGCCTGCTCTCGCTGCGTTGGTCGGCGCAGGCAAGATCGTGCAAACGCAAAGCCAGCTGCTGGCGTCGCATTACCGTTGGTTGCGTCGCGCGGAACACGTTTTGCAATACCGCGACGATCAGCAAACACAAACGCTGCCGCGTTCGGACAGTGATCGACTCGCTTACGCCCAAGCGATGGGGTTTGCGGACTGGCCCGCGCTTGAGGCGCATCTCGCAAAGATTCGCGAGGACGTGGCCGAGTTTTTCGACGGCACGTTAACCGGCGCGTTTGGCGTAAGCGACGACACCGCGGCGCGGATCACAGCGACCTCGACCGCATCGAACACACCAGCTCCGCTCGACAGCGACGTCACGGAAACACGCCTGCAAGCGGCTGGCTACACGGACGCCGCAACGACAGCGTCATTCGTTCGCTCCACGCTTGAGAGCACGAAACTGCGCTCGATTCCCGCGGCGAGTCGCGCGCGTTTTGATCGCCTCGTGCATGCCGTCGTCGACTACGCGGGAAAGACGCCCGCACCCGACGCCGCTTGCAAGCGGGCGTTGGATTTGCTGCTTGCTGTCGCTTCGCGATCAAGCTACCTAGCGCTCATGGTGGAGCGGCCACAAGTGCTTGACCGCGTGATTGATCTCGCAGCCGCGAGCGATTGGGCGCTGCGTTACGTGACGCAACATCCTCTTCTGCTGGATGAACTGATGGACGGCCGCACGCTGGGCAGCGCGATTGATTACGCACAATGGCGCACCGATCTCGCCGCAAGGCTCACGGCTGAGGCGAACGACCCAGAACGCGCGATTGACGCGATCCGGCATTTCCAGCAGGGCGAGACCTTCCGTTTGTTGCTCAAAGACATCGCGGGATTGCTACCGCTGGAAACGCTCTCCGACCACCTTTCCGCGCTGGGCGACGCGGTCGTCGAAGCCACGCTTGCGCATTTGCTCACCGCGGCGAAACTTCCCGCCGAGGCGCGCGTGGCGGTCATTGCGTACGGCCGTTGGGGCGGCAAAGAATTGGGTTATGCGAGCGATCTCGATTTGATCTTTTTGATGCCGGACGACGCGGTCGCGTACCGTGATCAACTCACTCGCGTTGCACAACGCTTTCAGAGTTGGTTGACCACGATGACCGCGGCAGGCCGCGCCTATGACATCGACGTGCGTTTGCGTCCGGACGGGGCGGCGGGATTGTTGCTCAGCACGGTGTCGGCGTTCGCCGAATATCAGCGAGAAAAAGCATGGACGTGGGAGCACCAAGCCCTCACCCGCGCACGCGCTGCGGCCGGTGACGTTGCGACCGGCGCCGCCTTCGAAGCGATTCGCCAAGAGATCATTGCCAAGCCGCGCGACTGGCTCGCGTTGCGTGACGAAATCATCGCGATGCGCGCCAAAGTAGCCGA
>DAINAJ010000071.1:0-1794 GCA_036733505.1 Casimicrobium sp. | reverse complement strand
CGCTCGCGGCAGCACGCCATTCGTCTGCAAGGCGCCGAGCGCGCGCAAGTGGCGCTCACCGAACTCACCGTTGAGCGCGCCGCGATTCGGGCGTTTTATGAAGCGGTGTTCGGGTAGGGCCCGATGCTTTAGTGGCTGACTAAGAGTATCAACAGCTTTTTCGCTCTAGCGACCGCCAGCTGGTCGTTACAAGCATTTTTCTTATATAGTCAATAATCTAAGTTAATTGGCCCGAACGACCACCGGCCGGTCGTTCGAACCAAAAAGCTGTTAACGCAACAACCTACGCCATACCCGCGCCGCGCGCGAGCTCGCGCATCACCGTGCGCCAGCCTTCGTGGGCCTCTGCGCCAGCGGCGGCAAACGCCGCTGCAAACAGTTTGTGTTGTTCACCGGTGAGCTTTCCCTCTAACGACGCGCCCTCGGTGGTCAGGCGAATTTCGCGCACCCGCGCGTCGTGGTCGGCTTTTGCAAGTTCGATCAATCCCTGCGTTTGCAGCTGTCGCAGCGGCGCGTTGAGCGCTTGCTTTGTCACGTCCAACGTCGTTTGCAGTTCGCCAACGCTCATCCCTGGCGTATGTGCCACGAAAAAAAGGATCCGATGGTGCATCCGCGTCAGCCCACGCGCCGCGAGAATTCGGTCAGGCTCCGCGATCACTGCGCGCAGCGCAAAGTGCATCACGCGCCACGCTTCGTTCAACGCGGCGGTATCTGCAATGGGTTTTGCAGTGGTCTTTTTAGCGGACATAGGTCAATCTACTTGACATTTATTTTTTGTCGTTTCAGAATACGTCAACGTTGTTGACCTTTTCGCTCATTCACGCGATTCAAGGCCACTACGATCCGGGCACACCCCGCCCGAACAGCAAGCGCGATCACCCGTCGCCTAAAATCCTTATCAACTTCGGCGGCGCTTCCTTTGGAAAAAGCGCGATGCCGACAATTTTGGAGCATACCTATGTCAATGGCAGATCGCGACGGAAAAATTTGGATGGACGGCAAGATGGTGGAATGGCGCGACGCCACGATCCATGTGTTGTCGCACACCTTGCACTACGGCTGTGGCGCGTTTGAAGGCGTTCGCGCCTACAAGACTGAAAAGGGCACGGCGATTTTCCGCTTGCAGGAACACACGCAGCGCCTGTTCAACAGCGCGAAAATCTTGCGCATGAAAATCCCGTTCTCGATGGACGTGGTGATGGAAGCTCAGCGCGCCGTCGTGCGCGAGAACAAACTCGAATCGGGCTATTTGCGTCCGCTGACCTGGATCGGCTCGGAGAAGCTTGGCGTGTCGCCCAAGGGCAATACGATTCACCTGATGGTGGCCGCGTGGACCTGGGGCGCGTATCTGGGCGAAGAAGGCATGAAGCGCGGCATTCGCGTGAAAACCTCAAGCTACACGCGTCATCACGTGAACATCACCATGACGCAGGCCAAAGCGGTGTCGAACTACACCAACTCGATCCTGGCGAACATGGAAGTCACCGAAGAAGGCTACGACGAAGCGTTGTTGCTTGACGCGTCTGGCTTCGTGTCCGAAGGCGCAGGCGAGAACATTTTTGCGGTGAAAGACGGCGTCATCTACACGCCTGATTTGTCTGCGGGCGCATTGAACGGCATCACGCGAAACACGATTTTCCACATCGCAGCGGACTTGGGTTTGACCATCAAAGAAAAGCGCATCACACGCGACGAGCTCTACATTTGCGACGAACTGTTCTTCACCGGAACCGCCGCTGAAGTCACGCCTATTCGCGAACTCGACCGCATCGAAATCGGCAAAGGCTCGCGCGG
>DAINAJ010000070.1:0-15686 GCA_036733505.1 Casimicrobium sp. | reverse complement strand
CTTTTGCGGCTTCGCTGCCGAGCACGGCTTTTTTTGCCAGCTCAGTCGCGATGGTTCCGGGGCCGATGCCGTTGACGCGGATGCCGTGCGGCGCGAGACCCATCGCCATGACCTTCGTGAGTTGGTTCACGCCACCTTTGCTCACGACGTACGGCACTTGATTTGGGATGGCGAGGACGGCGTTGACTGATGACATGTTGATGATCGCGCCGCGCGTTTGCGCCTTCACCATCTCGCGCGCCACGGCCTGACCGCAGAGGAACATGCCTTTGAGATTCACTCGAAGCACACGATCAAAGTCTTCTTCCGCGAGGTCCAAAAAGTCCGCGGCGTGCGTGATGCCCGCATTGTTCAGCAGCACGTCGATGCGGCCATGATGCTTGAGGGTGGTGCTCACGAGTCGCTCAGCGCCTGCTTTGGTCGAGACGTCGCCTTCCACGTATAGCGCGTCGACGGTTTCGGTCGGCGCGTGAATATCGGCCACCACGACCTTCGCGCCTTCACGCGCGAACACGTGCGCACAGGCCGCGCCAATGCCGCTCGCGCCGCCAGTGATGATGCAGATTTTGTCTTTGAGTCGCATGGGGTGCTCCCTTTCTTGTTTCAGTTGTCGATCGCCGCCAAGTGCCAACGCAGTACATGCAGCAAATTCGCTTCTGACGCGATACCGCGTCCGGCGATGTCGAAGGCGGTGCCATGGTCCACGCTGGAGCGCAAAAACGGCAGGCCGATCGTAACGTTCACCGCGCTGTCCAAACCCAAAAGCTTCACCGGAATTAAGCCCTGATCGTGATACATCGCCAGCACCACATCGAATTCGCCCGTGCGGGCGCGCATGAACACGGTGTCCGGCGGTAGCGGATCGGTCACATTCATGCCCTGTGCACGCGCCGCAACAATCGCCGGCACCAACACGCGCGTCTCGTCGGAGCCGAGCATGCCGCTCTCGCCCGCATGCGGATTGATGCCCGCAACCGCGATACGCGGCGTGGGCTTGCCGAGCCAACGGCCCGCGGCGTGCGTGAGCTGAAGCTTTTGTAAGACGAGCTCCGGCGTTAAGGCCTTGAGCGCATCAGCGAGCGGCAGGTGAATCGTCGCGAGCACGACTCGCAAATGTTCGCTCGCGAACATCATCGCGAAACGGTCGGTAGCCGCCAGACCAGACAATCGCGCCAGAATTTCGGTGTGTCCCGGCTCGGAAACGCCCGCAGCGCGCAGCGCGAGCTTGCTCACAGGCGCGGTCGCCATGCCACAGGTGTGGCCTTCGAGGCAGAGTGTCGCGGCTTCGACGATGGTGGCATTGGCGGCCGCGCCCGCTTCAGCAGAAACCACGCCTAGCTTCGGCAGTGTGGACAGCGAGCGCACCGCATGCAACGCGATCTGCTGTTCGTGCCATTCCGGCAGCGGTTTGCGCAGATCGACTTCGATGACGCTCATCGCTGGCGCGTATCGATGCAACGCATCGCGCAACGCCATCGGATCGCCGACAACGACAACACGGTCACGCAGCACTGCGTCATGCGCCAATGCTTTTGCAACGATTTCCGGCCCGATGCCTGCAGGATCGCCCAGCGTGAGCGCAAGGGGTTTTTGCGCGTTGTTGCTCATTGGCACACCCACCCTAGAGCGTGAAACCTCATCAAGCATCCGCGCGGCATTGAGCTAAATACTCCTTTGTTGCGCCGTCCAGTCCCATCCACAAAGCGTCCGCGATCAGCGCGTGGCCGATGGACACTTCATCGGGTTGTACGGCGGCCAAAAAGTCCGGCAAGTTGTGCAAATTCAAGTCATGTCCCGCGTTCACGCCGAGGCCAATCTCACGAGCGCGTGCCGCTGCCGCGCGAAAGCGCTCGCGCGCAGCACATGCGCCATTTGCGCCGCCGCGCGCGAAAGCCTCGGCGTAGGGCTCGGTGTAGAGCTCGATGCGATCCGCCCCGGCCGCTCGTGCTGCTTCAACCGCCGCAATATCCGCGTCGACGAAAACGCTCACGCGAACGCCCTTCGCTTTGAGGCGCGCGATGAGCGGCCGCACTGCATCCATTTCGGCTCCCGCTGCGAAACCTCGGTTGGATGTGCTCACGTCTACCGCGTCGGGGACGAACGTGGCTTGGTGCGGCAAGGCGGCCTCTACAATCGCCATAAGATTGTGGTGCGGGTTTCCCTCGATGTTGAACTCGCGTCCAGGGTATTTCGCCACGAGCGCAGCAAGCGGAGCGATGTCGCTGCCGCGAATGTGGCGCTCGTCCGGGCGAGGGTGAACGGTGATACCGTCGGCGCCCGCGTCGAGAATGGTTTTGGCGGCGTGCAGCAGGTCGGGCAGGCCGTTGTCGCGGCTGTTTCGTAAGAGCGCGATTCGATTAATGTTGGCAGAAAAATGTGTCACAGAAGGGCGTCTCTAAAAATTCGTTTGTGGGGCGCATTGTGTCGTTGCGGTGTGCTCGCAATCCTCATGTACCACAGCGTACACTGCGGTTGCTGCGCGCACCGCGCCTAACACTGCATCCCCAAAAACAAATTTTTAGAGACGCCCTGAAAGGTCCAAAGTGAAAACCGTTGAGTCCGTAGCCGCCATTGTGCAAGAAATACGCGAGAAGGGCTTTTGTCTGGTCGCGCCGCAGGATGTGGCGGCGTGTTTCGGGGTCGCGGTGGAGGCGTTGACCGAACTCAATTCAACGTGGAACGATCTGCCGCGCGATGGATACCTGAAGGACGGCGGTAAGTACCGGTCGCGCCGACACAGCAGTTACGTGCAGTCGCTCGCTGACGCGTCGCTGCGCTTGGTGCCGCATCGGGCGCACTGGCAGCCGGTGGATTACAACGCGTTGCACGGTGGCATTGAGCGCATGTTTGAGCCGGTGGCGAGCTCTGTGAACGATCACCCTGCGTGGCTGGCGTTGATTTCGGGCGTTGGCCGCGTGCTGGCACAGGCCCGCCAGCAGCGCGAGTGGTTTATAGAAGCGCATCAATTTCGAATCGATACTGCCGAGGGTATTGGCCGTCCGACACCGGAGGGTGCGCATCGCGATGGCGTGGATTTTGTGGCGGTGGTGTTAGTGAATCGGCAAAACGTAAAAGGTGGCGAATCCCGCGTGTTCGATGCGCACGGCACCAGTGGTGTTCGCTTCACACTCACTGCACCGTGGTCAGTCTTGCTATTGGATGACGCGCACGTTATCCACGAGACAACACCGATTCAACCGGGTGAAACACCGGGCGTGCCCGGCGTGCGCGACACGTTGGTGATCACCTACCGTTCCGGCGGTTTTCAAGACCCTGTCTAAACCAAAGCCTCGGCAAATTCGCGCGCCACGAACGGTCGCAAGTCTTCAATCCCCTCGCCCACGCCGATGAAACGCAGCGCGATCGGGCGCTCTTTGGCGATGGCGCAGATCACGCCGCCTTTAGCGCTGCCGTCGAGTTTGGTCATGATGAGGCCGGTGAGGCCCAATGCGTCGTCGAAGGCCTTCACTTGTGCAATGGCGTTTTGCCCGGTGGTGCCATCAAGCACCAAGAGCACTTCATGCGGCGCGCCATCCATCGCTTTGCCGATCACGCGCTTGACTTTCTTTAGCTCGTCCATGAGGTTGAGCTGCGTGGGGAGACGGCCCGCCGTGTCACACATCACGACGTCTGTTCCGCGCGCTTTCCCTGCGGTGACCGCATCGAACATCACCGCCGCAGGATCGCCGCCTGCTTGTTGAATAACAGAGACGTTGTTGCGCTCGCCCCAGATCGCAAGCTGCTCGCGAGCCGCTGCGCGGAAGGTGTCGCCCGCCGCGAGCAGCACACTCGCGCCACGGCCTTGCAAGTACTTCGCGAGCTTGCCGATGCTTGTGGTTTTGCCAGCGCCGTTGACGCCTGCGATCATCATGACGTAGGGGCCTTGCTCGGCAACCGTGAAAGGTTGTTCCAACGGTGCGAGCAAATCGGCGAGCGCGTCGACAAGCATGGCGCGCGGGTCGCCACTGCCGCCCGCTTGCTTCCACCGCTTGCGCAAGTCCGCCAGCAAATGCTGCGTAGCGGGCATGCCGCAGTCGGCCATTAGGAGCTGCGCTTCAAGCTGCTCCAACGTCTCCTCGTCGAGCTTGCCTGCGAAGAGAACATTGAGGCCCAGTTTATTGCGCGTCGCGGAGAGGCCGGACTTGAGTTTGTCGAGCCAGCCCTTTTTCTCGGGTTGCGTCACGACGACGGCGGGGACGTTCACGGTTTCCGCGCTTGTAGTCGGCACCGTTGCTACGATGCTAGGCGTCTCCACGACGGGCACGGCGGGTAAGGCCGGAACTGTGTCAACCGACGGATTCGCCGAAACGGGCGTAGGCGGCGGAGTTTTTTTCTTAAACAAGCCCCACATGGAGCGCTTTCTACATGGATTCGAGACAAGCGCGATTTTAGGCGTGTGGCACGTTGCCGCGAGTTTCGACGCCGTAGCCTCAATAGAGCGCAGCGGAATCGAGGCTACAGAAATCGAGCCTGCCGCGTATGAATCCTGTCAGCCCAATGGGCGATACTCTCGCGCCATGACCGTCTATAAAAATCAAGTTCGCATCATTGGTGGCACACATAAGCGCCGCCTGATTCGCTTTCCCGACCTGCAGAACGTGTCCGGCTTTCGCCCGACGCCAGATCGGGTGCGGGAAACGCTCTTCAATTGGCTTGGTCAGGATTTGTTGGGCAAACGCTGCCTCGATGTGTTCGCGGGCTCTGGCGCGCTGGCGTTCGAAGCGGCTTCTCGCAACGCGACACAAGTACTAGCCATCGAGTCCTCGCGCGCCGCCGCGCAGGCAATGGTGCAGAACGAGCGCCAGCTTGATTTGCCGAACTTGAAGATCATGAACATGGACGCGTTCGCCTTTTTGGCGTCAACGCCGGAGAAGTTCGACGTTATTTTTCTGGATCCGCCGTTTGCCGAAGATTGGTGGCCACGGCTGACCCCATTGATCAACCGGGTCGCTGCGCCGGAGGCGCTCATTTACTGCGAGTACGCCAAGGAAATGAAATCTTTGCCGGGCTTCGATCGCACTCGCGCAGGACGCGCTGGAGTGGTGCACTATCATCTGTTCACGCCGCAATCACCGTCGGCGCCTGAACAAAATTTATAAAACACATTTGTTGCGCCAAGTGAGGAACACCCATCATGCTGCGATGCATTTATCCGGGCACTTTTGACCCGCTCACCAAGGGCCACGAAGACTTGATTCGACGCGCGTCGAAGCTCTTCGGCGAAGTGGTCGTGGGTGTGGCCGATTCGAAGCGCAAAGGGCCGTGGTTTACGGCTGACGAGCGCGTGGCGCTAGCGCGCGAAGTCACCAAGGAGTTGCCCAACGTTCGTGTTGAGCGCTTTTCGTGTTTGCTGCTCGATTTCGCCCGCGCGCAAAACGCAAGCATCATCATGCGCGGCCTGCGCGCGGTGAGTGATTTCGAGTACGAGTTTCAGATGGCGGGCATGAATCGCGGCATGGACCCGAGCGTGGAAGTCGTATTTCTAACGCCGTCCGAAAAGTATCTGTTCATTTCGGCGACGATCGTGCGCGAAGTGGCTTTCTTCGGTGGCGATTTCAGCAAATTTGTGCATCCGATTGTGGCTGAAGCACTGATCAAAAAAGTGGCTGAACGCAAGGCTGCTAACGAGTAGGTGCTTCCCGCTCATTCCGGAATTCCGCACTTCGTCGCATCTGACTTGGCGTATTTCGCCGTCATTTGTAATCTTGTGTCCGTGCACGAGTTTCATCCCGCGTTGATGCTGTAGTTAGCGTTGTCGCCAGAA
Organism: Casimicrobium sp.; assembly: GCA_036733505.1. Lineage (GTDB taxonomy): Bacteria > Pseudomonadota > Gammaproteobacteria > Burkholderiales > Casimicrobiaceae > Casimicrobium. The sequence continues at coordinate 9,922 of DAINAJ010000070.1, read as the reverse complement.
AAGTTCGGGATGGCTTGCGGCCTGGGGGGATTGTTTTGAGTTTCAGTGTTCGCCAGATCGGCGCATGTGTGGCATTTTGCTTGCTCTTTGCTTGCGGCGCCAGTTGGGCGCTTCAGGCAGTACCGGCCACCGGAAAAATCACACTCGACGGCAAGCTCATTGAGGCCGATTGGGCGCAGGCTCCCGTGTTCAACGAGTTCATTGAGAACACGCCGCGAGAAAAGGTGCCCGCAATGGTGCGCACGGAAGTGCGCGTCTTGTTTGACCACGACGCGCTGTATTTCGGCTTGCGTGCATACGATCCTGATCCTTCAAAAATTGTTGCGCCGTTCGTGCGGCGCGACAAGGTATTCGGAAATCAGGACAATTTTGTCGTGTGGGTCGATCCAACCGGCGCGCGCAAATTCGCACAGTTTTTCCGCGTGAACGCGCGTGGAATCTTGGCCGATGGCGTGTGGAACGAAGACAGCGGCGACGAAGACTTTTCGCCAGACTTTGACTTCGAAGCGGTGCCGGTCATTCTGGCTGACGGTTGGAGCGCGGAGATGCGCATCCCTTGGTCGTCCTTGCGTTTGCCGCATCCAGCGCCCGACAAACTTTCGTTCATCGTGTTTCGCAACATGCCTCGCGACACACGAGTGCGCATGTCCACAGCCTCGCTCGGGCGCGACCCCTCGTGCTTTTTGTGCGTGGCGGATGACTTAACCGGCATTCGTGACCTGCCACGTGCCTCGGGGCTGACCATTGCGCCGTTTGTAACGGTCAATAGCAGCCGCACGCGTGAAGGCAACGCGCCAACCGCGAGCGAAACACGATTCACCGCGGGCGCGGACGTGAAATGGCGGCCCACGCCGGAGTGGGTGCTCGACGCGACGTTTCGTCCTGACTTTTCGCAGCTCGAACTCGACACGCCGCAGCTCAAAGGCAACACACGATTTGCATTGCAGGTGCAAGAGAAGCGGCCGTTTTTTCTTGAGGGCACGGACTTGTATTCGACGCCGTGGAACTTGATTTACACACGTTCGGTGACTGATCCGGCGTGGGGGGCGCGCGCAACCTACCGCAGCCCGACCACCGATGCAACGGTGTTGACGGTGAACGACAAGGGCGGTGGCTTTGTGATTATTCCGGGTACTTATTACTCTGACTATCGCGATCAAGGGCCATCACAAAGCACCGTCGCGCGTGTGCGCCAGCCGTTCGCGGCGGATCTAGGCACGGGCAGCATAGGCGCGCTGTTTTCAGATCGAACGTATCGTGATGGCACGACCAATCGTGCGGCGGCCGTGGATGCTATCTATCGGCCCAACAACGAAACGCGGTTTCGCGCGCAGGTGTCTGGCAGTCAAACGGACGAGCGTTCGCCGTTGAGTGTGCAGGGGAAATCCACGGGCAGTTTGACCTACGTCGATGGCAATTTTGATGATGGCGTGACGCACTTTTGGTCCGGCGTTACCTCGGTGTCACCGGGCTTTCGTAGCGACAACTCCATCGCTAGCCAAGTGGGTTATCAAATGTTTCAGTTCGAGGGCTGGCGCTGTGCGAAACGCGAGGGATTTTTCTACAACGTATGTCCAGGCTTGGCCGGAAAAGAGCAACACACGTGGAGCGGTGAGGTGCTCAATCGCTGGGTGACACCGTCGATCTACGTCAACGGACAGCGCAATTCGGAATGGAACCTGCAAGCACGTTGGCTTAACTATGCTCGAGCGCAGGCGGGCGGCGTGCTGCATCATGTGCCTTCGGTGTACGCAAAGGCCGAAGGCAATCCCGGTGGTTGGTTGCCGTACGCCTTTGTCGAGGTGGAAATGGGGCGCGGCATTGATGTGTTGAGCGATTCGCTGGCGCGCATGATGTTCACCGGCGTCACGTTCAATACACGTCCGCTGGAGCGCGTGGAGATCGAATGGAAACTCAGCGATTTTCGTTTGAGCGATGTGAATAGTTCGGCATGGCGACTGCACGAGTATTCCGCGCAATTGGTGGCCGTCGGATACCTCACGGCGCAGGATTCGTTACGGCTGATCGCGCAGCGCACACTTTCGAAACGCAATGCTGCGATGTACGAGTTTTCGGTTACGCCACGCGTGCACACGCAGGCGGTGTCGCTGGTCTACGCTCACAAACGCGGCCTCGGGCGCGAACTCAACATTGGAGTGACACACGGCAATGCACGGATCAGCGCAACGCCCAATCAAATGACGACCGAAGTGTTTGCGAAGCTTTCTTGGACGGTGAGTTTGTAGCTTTCGCGGCGTGGAAGGCTCCGCCCGCCTAAAATGCGCTTATGGCGCTCATGATTACCGACGAATGCATTAACTGCGACGTCTGCGAACCCGAATGTCCCAACGATGCGATTCGGATGGGCGATGAGTTCTATGTCATCGATCCGCTGAAGTGCACGGAATGTGTGGGACATTTCGATACGCCGCAGTGCCGCGAAGTGTGCCCGGTCGATTGCATTCCGCTGCATCCCGAATTTGTTGAAAGCAAAGAACAGTTGCTTCAAAAGTATTCCGCCCTTATCAAACTGAAAGTGAAAACCGAATGAAGACCAGGCCCGTACTGACCCTCGACGATGTGAAAAAAATTGCAGTTGGCGCCGAAGCCGAAGCGGTGAAAAACAATTGGGCGGTGACGATTTCGATCGTAGACGACGGTGGGCACTTGCTGTGGTTGCAACGCTTGGATGGCGCGGCTCCGGTGTCGTCGTGGATCGGGCCAGCGAAGGCGAAAACGGCCGCAGTGGGTCGTCGCGAAACGGCGGTTTACGAGAAGATGGTGAACGAAGGGCGCGTGTCGTTTCTGTCGGTTGATCCGATCACGCCACTCGAAGGCGGCGTGCCGATCATGGTGGACGGTCAATGCGTCGGCGCGGTCGGCGTGTCGGGCGTGAAGTCGACGGAAGACGTGCAGATCGCAAAAGCCGGGATTGCGGCGCTTGGACTGTAGAACCTCACGCTAACAGCTTTTTGGCGCGAGTGACTGCCCAGCGGTCGTTTCCGCCATTAAAGTACTTAAGTCAACATACTGTTTTTTTTAGCTGAAACGGCCGCCTGGCGGTCGTTGAACGCATAAAGCTGTAACGACGGCGCCGCTACGCGCGCACCGTTTGTCGGGCACCCGCCCCCCTGAACTTGAAGGAACGCCACCATGACGATCGCTCTCTTTTGCATATTGATCGCAGCGGTCATGCCGATTGTGTGCGCGGGCATTTCGAAATCCAGCGCTTGGGGCGTGCCGCGCCGCGAGGGCGGCTACGACAATCGCAATCCGCGTGATTGGGCGGCAAAGCAAGAAGGCTTTGCAAAGTGGGCCAACGCTGCGCAAGAAAACAGCTGGGAAGCGCTGCCGTTCTTCGCCGCAGCGGTGATCGTGAGTCACATGCTGGGCGTGGTCGGCACGTTGCCCAACACGCTCGCCATGGTCTTTATTGGTTTACGTGTTGTCTACGTCTGGCTGTATGTCACCGGCCGCCAATCGCAGCGTTCTCTCGTTTGGGTCGTGGCGTTGGCGGTGAACGTGGCGATCTTTTTGTTGCCGGTGTTTAAGTAGCAAGACTTCCGCGCAAGGTAGCCGGAGCCAGGAGCGCGGTCTTGCGGCGCTAGTTCTGCCGCCACGGCAACCCACGGTACCGCCAGCCACCGCGCGTACCGCGATGCGCGGTGCCGTCGGGGTCGCCCTCGAAACCTTCCAAAATGTTGTAGGCCGTAACGCCCAGTTCGGTCGCCCTTTTGGCTGACGCGACACTACGAACGCCAGAGCGGCAGAGCAGCAATAGCGGCCTGCCTCCCGCTTGATCGGCCACCGCGCGAATCTCAGCATCAAAGTCCGGATTCATCGTCATGCCGGGCCATTGCTTCCACGCAACGACCGCTGCGCCGGGCACGAACCCCACCCACTCGCGCTCAGCGTTAGTACGGATGTCCACCAGCACGGCCTTACCCGCCTGCGACCAACGCCACGCAAGTTCGGGCGACACGTCCCCGGCATAGCCCGCTGCGACCTTCGGTGCATCACTGTCGTCCGCGCCCGCTTCGTGCTGAATGCCGAGCCATAAATTGGCGGGCACGGCCTCGTCGATACGGCGCGGCTTAGGCAAATGAAGCGCGTCCATCAAGGCGATGAATTCGGCGCGCGAGGTGTGCGCGAGGCGACTATTGTGCCTGCGCTCGTGTTCAATCGTGCTGTGCGTTCGGCCTTTATAGTCGTGGCCCGGCCAGACGGTGGTTTCGCCGGGCAGCGTGAATAGGCGCTCCTTCACACTGGTATAGAGCGCGTCAGCTGAGCCCGACTGAAAATCGGTGCGGCCACAGCCGTCAATGAGCAACGTGTCGCCCGTAAACACGTGATTTCCCCACAGATACGACATGCTGCCGGCGGTGTGGCCGGGCGTGTGAAGGGCGGTGAGTGACGCTTGGCCAAAGTCTATTTTGTCGCCGTCTTCTAATTGCCGGCCTGCTGACGCGATGCCACACCCGGCGGGTGTTGCCGCCTGCGCGCCGGAGTGCTCGATGAGCTTACCCGCAGAGGTAATGTGATCGGCATGCGCGTGCGTCTCCACGACCCACGCGAGGCGCGCACCGTGCTCCTTGAGCGTCGCCAAATCACGGTCAAGCTGGGCGTCGACGGGGTCGATCAGCACCGCCTGTCGTGTTGCTTCGTCGATCAGAAGATAGGTAAACGTACAAGATTCGGGGTCGAAGAGCTGGATGGGTAGCATGTTGTCTATGGTTGCGTTTGGGCCGTTGCAGGTATCGAGCGCAGATATTGAATTATCGAGCCTCTGCTCACTTTATTTTCTTTCTTTGTTTTATATGCATCCCTATCTTCAATCATTCATCGGCGGGCTACTCGTGGGCACCGCTGTGTGGATTTTGCTCAAGGGCATCGGCCGTGTCGCTGGCATCAGTGGTATTGCGGCCGAAGCGATTTCATCTCCCCGGCGAAGTCTGTGGCGCTTCGCTTTTTTGCTTGGGCTCATCGTCGGCGGTGCATTCTTCGTGAAAGTCTTTTCGATTCCGACGGCGAACGTCGCCAGCGGCGCTTGGTTGGTCGTGGCCGGCTTGTTGGTGGGCTTCGGCACGGTGATGGCGGGCGGCTGTACAAGCGGCCACGGCGTATGCGGACTGGGACGACGCTCGATGCGCTCGTTGGTGGCGACGCTGAGTTTTATGGCGGCGGGGATGGCGACCGTGGCGATTTTGAACGCGTTAAAAGCGGGGACATGATGAGTGCAGATACCGAAGCCTTAAAGCAACCGACGAACGCGCGCAGCGCAGTGATTGCGCTCGTCTCGGGACTGGTCTTCGCAGCGGGTCTCGCGCTGGGCGGCATGATGGATCCACGCAAAGTGCAAGGCTTTCTCAACGTCGGCGGCATCACGTCTGGGCAGTGGGACCCAAGTCTTGCGTTCGTAATGGGTGGCGCGCTACTGGTGTCAGTGGTCACCTTCGCGATCATGAAGACGAACGACGTAACGTGGTTAAACGTCCCGTTGTCACTTCCCAGTCGAAACGATATTGATGTGCGACTCATCGCAGGCTCGGTGTTGTTCGGCATTGGCTGGGGCATCTCTGGATTCTGCCCCGGGCCAGCGATTGCGAGCGTGGTGCAAGGCGGTGTGTCGGTGTTGATGTTTGTCGGCGCGATGCTCGTCGGCATGTTTATTGCCAAGAAAACTTTGGGGTAGGTGGGCAACATGAAAGGCACACCGGGCAATGCAGAGCGCGACATTGTGATCGTACAAAGCATGCGCAACACGATCATGGTGGCGAGCGTCATGGCGTCGGCCGCGCTACTGGGCGTCATGGCATTTGTAGGCGCAACGCATGGTCTTGGGGCTGATGCGGCGCCTAAGCTTTTACGACTGATCGTCGGTGTGATGGCGCTTCTAGCCGTTGCCTTTTCGGTACTCGCGTTGGTGCTCCTCTCACGAGCGAGCCGCGACTCGGATGGCGAACAGATCGAGCGCGATTGGCGGCGCGCGCATAGCTGTGTGATGATCGCCGGCGCAGCGTTCGTGCTGTTCGCGTTGGGAGCGTTATGGGTGGCGCTTTAGGCGTTTGCAGTTCAGCAGAGAAATGAAAAGCGAACGCCCTTGAGTCGGTCGGGCAGCAAATAGAGATTCCAAGCAACGAGTAACAGCAGGGCTACGCCCAACGCGCGACGCATTTGCGGCGTTTGAAGGCGCTGCACTGCGCTTTTGGACAGCATGCCCAACGCAAGGAGCACTGGCAACGTGGACACACCAAAAGCCGCCATGACCAATGCGCCCCCCAACGGTTGTGCGGCGAGCACCGCCAGTCCAAGTGCGCTGTAGATCATGCCGCACGGCAGTAAGCCCCAGATAGCCCCTCGCAGGTAATCGCCGGACGATCCGCCGCGCGCCGAGGCCCAACTGCGTACGCCTTCAAGCGCGCGCCACACGCGTTGTCCCGCCTTTTCGATAGGCGCGTACGCTTGTTGGAAGCCCATCAGGTAGAGCGCTGAAAACAGCAACAACAAGTTCGGTAACAACAGCCAGGCGGTATGCAAAACTTCGTTGCGCAAATACGTCGTTACCGTCGCACTAAACGAAGCAACCAGCGCCCCCAGGAGCGCGTACATACTGATGCGGCCGAAGTGCGACATCAACGGCTGCCGCGGCCGTTCCGGTGTGCGCGTGATGAGCGCGAGCGTAATCGGGCCGCACATCGTCGCGCAATGCCCCGCCCCCATCAGCCCCATGATTACGGCAGACATCAGCAGCGAGAGCGTCATGCGCTACCGCCGTTGATGAGCAGTGATCGGTGCAAGCTACGCGATGCGCGAGAAAGTAATAGTCTGTTCTCGTTTCGCGTTCTTGTAGACGTCAAACACCATCGCGACGGCACGCAGGAGCAAGCGGCCGCGCGGCGTAACAACCAACTTCTTTTCGCTTTGCGCAATGATGTTTGCATCATTGAATTGTGCCAGCGCGGCTTGTTCGTTTGCAAAATAGGTCGTCGGATCGATATGGAATCGCGTCGCAATGTCGACCCAATCGACCTGACCGGCGCACATGATCTGCTCAATAACCTCTGCGCGGATATGGTCGTCTGACGTGAGCGCGACGCCACGAACCGTTGCGAGCTGGCCGCCGCTGACACGTTCACGGTACACGTCAATCTGTGGGCTATTTTGCGAAAAAACGCCATTGAGGTTGCTGATAGCCGATACGCCCAACCCGATCAAGTCGGCGCTGTGGTGCGTGCTGTAGCCTTGGAAATTACGACGCAAACTGCCGTCGTCTTGCGCTTTCGCCAATGGGTCTGTAGGTTTAGCGAAATGGTCAAGGCCGATGGCGCGATAGCCGGCATCAACGAGACGCTCGGTCGCGTACAAGAACAATTCGGTGCGCTTTTCGATGGAAGGCAACGTATCCGTAGGAATGCGACGTTGCGCCTTGAAGCGTTCAGGAATATGTGCGTAGTTAAACAACGCAAGGCGGTCCGGCTCAAGCGAGAGTACGCGTTCAAGTGTGGCAGCAAACGTTTCGCGCGATTGAATCGGCAGGCCGTACACCAGATCAAACGAGATCGAGTTGATGCCGCCGTCTCGCGCAGCCTGAACCGCCTGCGCCGTCTGTTCGAAGCTTTGGAAGCGATGGATGAGCGTTTGCACCCGTTCGTCGAAATCCTGCACGCCGTAGCTGACTCGATTGAAGCCAAGGCCCGGCAACGATTTCACGTATTTTTCGTCTAGAAAGCGTGGGTCAAGCTCGATGCCCTGCTCGCGATCCGCGCGCAGTTCAAAAGCGCTACCGAGCATGCCCATAAGTCGCGTTAACTGCGGAATCGATAGAAAGTTTGGCGTACCGCCACCGAAAGCAACCTGCGCAATCGGCAGTGCCGGTGATTGCGCAGCAACCAACGCGATCTCTTTTTCGAGCAAATCAAGATACTCGTCAGCAACAGACGCGCTTTTCGTAACGATTTTGTTGCACGCGCAGTAATAGCAAAGCGACCGACAAAACGGCACATGCACGTACAGCGACGCGGGGCGACGCTGCATCGTTTTCAACGCGCTCGCGTAGGCGTCAGCGCGAAACTCCGGCGTAAAGCGATCAGCGGTGGGGTAGGAGGTGTAGCGCGGACCATTGAGGTCAAAGCGCTTCAAAATTTCAGGTGGGAACACGATGCGGTCAACTAGGGAAAGTGCTAGCCGAAGTATTCCCAGCAACCCGACATGCGTTGTTGACGCAAGTCAGACGTGTTGCAATCTTCGCAGCAGGCAAACCCGAATCAGAAAGGTGCTCGCGAGTCGCCTTGGTCCCGGTATGACGTTTCGCGACGTTGCGCTTCGGTGTCGGAGTAGAGCCAAAGCGACACGTAGCTCGCAGCCATGATCAAGAACCAAAGCACAAAAAAGCCAATCGTGTACGCGCCTTGGCGTGACAGCGCAGCGTGCACACCAAACCATTCGATCGCGTCGGGATCGATAAGACTGAACAAAATGGCGTCGCCCACCGCTGCACCGAGAAAAGCGGGCCAGAGGACTGCACCAACCGTCGCAGCATTGAATTTCATGGGAAGCCCTCGAAGGTGCGCGTGCCGATGCTCATCGCCCCTCAGCCCTTGACCGGAATCAAGAGCGACTCGACTCGCCAACTGCGAGCCGGCGAATCGGTCACCACGACGCGGCGTCGCTCTTTGAGCGGCGCTGAAATAGGCATCTCGTAGACGCCAGACGGGCTAGCGGGCAACGTTTTGCGAATGTCACGATCTGCTTCGACCGGGTGAGCGAGGATCACGTCAATTGACGTCGCGTCACGCGCGTCCGGGAAGGCGAGCGTGACGGTTGTGCCGGATGCCGATATTTTCATCGTGTCCATGCCTAGTTGCTTGGCGCGATCCAACTGCGAAAGCTGTGCGTTAATGGCCTTGCCCGCTTTGTAATAGTCAGTCGCCACCAGTCCGTCCGGGTGCTGAAGCACAAAGTACGCTGTGATGACGCAAGCAACCACCACAGAAGCGGGGCCCAGAATGAGTAGGCCCGGCCAAATCCACGGACTGACTGGAACCGGCGTCGGGGGGGTGGCTACAGTTGCGCTCGCGTTCATCACTTCATTACCTCGGAATCAGGAAAACTGATTTTTCGTTCACATTCACAGCCGAATCAGATTCGGACTGCACTTTGAAATGTATCGCGTGACTGCCAGTCTTTACGGTATCAATTGGCACGCGTACCGTCAATATGGAAGCGGCTGTCGATGCTGGCTCTGCCACGATTTTTCCGCCGCGTTCAATTTTTATGTCGGGCAATCCATCGACCGTGACGCTAAATTTATGTGTTCGCTCCGACGTATTCATGACGTTGAATTTGTACACATTCTCGATGTAGCGGCCGTCGACTTCGCGGGCCAACACTTGGCGGTCGCGGATAACGTCAACTTTAAGCGGATTACGTAGCGCAAGCGATGCGATCAAACCGCCGACCAACACGCAAAGCACCACAAAATAGATGATGATGCGCGGACGCAGTAAGTGCTGTCGGACAGCCGCGCCATCCCAATGCTTCTCCAGCGCGTTCTCGGTTGAATAGCGAACCAAACCCCGTGGGTAGTTCATCTTGTCCATCACCGTGTCACAGACATCAATACAAGCTGAGCATCCGATGCACTCGTATTGAAGCCCTTTGCGGATATCGATACCTGTGGGGCACACTTGCACGCAGAGTGAACAATCGACACAAGCGCCCAAGTTGAGCGCCTTCGCGTCAGCCGTCTTTTTGCGCCCACCGCGCGGTTCGCCGCGTTCGTGGTCGTATGTAACGATGAGCGTGTCGCGGTCAAACATTACGCTCTGAAAGCGCGCGTAAGGGCACATGTACTTACACACCTGCTCACGCATGAACCCCGCGTTGCCCCACGTCGCAAACGCGTAGAACAGTATCCAAAAAG
>DAINAJ010000069.1:10991-15691 GCA_036733505.1 Casimicrobium sp. | reverse complement strand
CGCGGCCGAGTTGGTAGTAATCGCGCGGCAGCGTGGTGGCGTGAATGAGGCCGTCAGCGAAGGTCTCGTCGAGCGTAACGAACGCGCCGAACGCGAGGACGCCGGAGACCGTGCCGTTGAAGTCTTCACCAATGTGCGCTTCGAGATATTTTGCTTTCAAGAACTGTGTGACTTCGCGCGAAGCAATGTCTGCGCGGCGCTCGTTGGCGCTACAAATTTCACCAAGGCGGGTCCAGTCTTCACTCTTGTAGAGCTTGCCAGCGAGTACTGCTTTGATGCCGCGATGCGCGAGCAAATCTGGATAGCGCCGAATGGGCGAGGTGAAGTGCGCGTAATGCTCGTACGCGAGACCGAAGTGACCGCCGTTGGCCGGTGTGTAAATCGCTTGTGGTAGCGAGCGCAGCATGACGGTGTGAAGCGCAGGCGCATCAATCCGGTCGCGCGTTTCTTCGATGAGGTTCGCGTAATCCGTGGGTTCCGGGCGATCACCGCCACCCAGCGTCAAGCCGCGCAACGAGAGCGTTTCTCGGAGTGCAGCGAGTTTCGCCGGCAACGGAATATCGTGAACCCGGTAGAGCAAAGGCTGTTTTGCGGTGTTCAAAAATTCGGCGGTGCAGACGTTTGCCGCGAGCATCATTTCTTCGATGAGTTTGTGCGCGTCGTTGCGAACCGCCGGCTTGATGCCTGCAACGCTGCCGTCATCGTTGAAACTGAAAATTGCCTCTTGGCCTTCAAAATCTAACGCGCCGCGCAAGGTGCGTGCGTCGCGGAAAATTTTGTAGAGCGCGTGAAGTGTCTTGAGCGAGGCGTCGATCGTGCCTGCTTTCGGCTTCGCCGTTTCGAGCGCGGGCAACTGCGCCGCGACCTCGGTGTAAGTCAAGCGCGCTTTTGAGTTCATGACCGCGGCGTAAAACTTGTGTCCAGTGATCACACCGGACGCCGTCACCTGCATGTCGCAGACCATGCACAAGCGATCCACTTTGGGCCGCAAACTGCACAGTTCGTTAGACAACGCCTCCGGCAGCATCGGAATCACGCGGCGCGGGAAATACACGCTGGTCGTGCGTTCGCGGGCATCAGTGTCGAGCGCAGTTTTGAGTTTCACGTAATGCGAAACGTCGGCGATGGCGACGACCAAACGATAGCCCTTGCCGGACTTCTCGGCGTATACCGCGTCATCGAAATCTTTAGCGGTTTCGCCGTCGATCGTCACTAGCGCCATGTCACGCAAGTCAACACGGCCCTTGCGGTCTGCGTCAGTCACGACGTCGCCATACGCGGCGGCTTCTTTCATTGTCGCGTCGGTAAACACATACGGCAAATTGTGTTTGCGAATCGCGATTTCGAGTTCGATATTCGACGAATTTTCGTCGCCAACCACTTCAATCACTGCGCCTGTGGCTTCGTCGTACGGCGTGGGTTGCGACGTGATTTCAGCGACGACGATTTGGTTTAAGGTGGCAGCTCCGAGCTTATCGCGTGGAATCAAAATGTCTTGGTTAATGCGGCGTTCAGAGGCCACCACAAACCATTGCCCGTCCTTGCTGCGCAGCTTGCCGACGACGCGGTGGTTTGCGCGTTGCAATACGGAAACGACTTCGCCATTGGCCTTGCCGTCGCGATTAAATCCGGACGCGCGCACAGCGACGCGATCGCCATGTAGCACCGCGCGCATCGTGTCTTCGGACAAGTACAAATCGTCGCCGCCTTGATCGAGTTTCGCGAACCCAAAGCCGTCGGCATGGCCGACGACCGTGGCGAGGAGTGCATTGGGCGGAACGACGAATGGCACTGGTGCCGCTGCGGGCGCGGTATGTTTGACGGGGACGGCGGTGGGAGCAGGTTTATTCGCAGGCGGCGTTGCGATTGGAGCGTTAGAGATAGGTGGCTTTTTTGAGGTGAACGCGTCGGCGACGACCTTTTTGAATCTGGCGAGTGGGGAAGGCGCGGTTGGCTTTGCCGGTGCCGCGACGTCAGCGCTCGCGGACGACGAAGTTGACGACGTGCCCTTTCGATGCACCTTTGGTTTGGCGCCCGAAGATTTGCGCATTGGCGCGGTTGCAGGTTGTGCCGGTGCCACTTTCGTCGCGGACGTGGCCTTGCTGCGCGAGCCAGCGGCCTTCGCTTCTGCGGCCTTGTCTGCCTTTCGTGCAGCGCGGGACTTATTAGGCGGCGACTTTTCTTGTTTCGCGGTCGTGGCCGCTCTTTTCACCGATTTTTTCGCGGCGACCGGTGTCGCAACGTCCGTCGCGGCGTGAACCTTGGCCGCAGCCTTCGCTGCTGCCGGCGCAACTGGCGCAGGTTTTACGGCTGCTTTTTTGGCTTTACGTGTTGAATCCGTCGTCGCGTTTCGGTTTGTTGTTTTTGGAGCGGCGGCGGGGGCCATAACCGTTGCCGGCTTGCGAGCCTTGCTAGACGGTGTCTTGGCGATTTTGGTGGCGACTTTTTGTGTCGCGGATTTCTGCACGGTTGCAGACTTTTTCGTAGTCAATCTATAATCTCGGATTACTTGAAATGCCCAGGTGGCGGAATTGGTAGACGCACTAGTTTCAGGTACTAGCGAGTAACATCGTGGGGGTTCGAGTCCCTTCCTGGGCACCATAACAGAAAAGCCGACGCAAGTCGGCTTTTTGTTTTTTCAGACACGCTTTTCCGCGCATTTCGTTGCGATTTGGTGGTTTTCCTCGCCCGCCCGCACCCCGCGATTTCACGCTCAGTGTCGTGGCGCAGCGCGAATCGCACTGTCTGTCGACAGCGCATCGGCGCACATCGTCGGCAACACGCTTCCGTGCATCGCGTCGACGATGGCGGTCGCTTTAATCAACGGTGCTTGCGAGCTAACTCCGCCGAAAATAGTAGCGAAGGCGACGTCTGCTGCATCGCGACCGGTACCGAATCGAACGAAGCCCATCGGAATGCCGGTGCCAGATGGCTCGAAGATGTACCAGCGGTGACTGAGATACACCTCAACGTACGCATGAAAATCCGGCGGACTCAATGCAGCCTCAGTGCCGTAGTTGGTGCCCGTGGCGATGCGCGCCGGGATGTTTACGGCGCGGCAGAGGGCGATCATCAGATGCGCAAAATCTCGGCAAACCCCGACGCGCTCCACTAAGGTGTCGACCGCCGAGGTGTTTGAATTGGTGGTGTTCGACGCAAATGCCACTTGCCGAGTGACCCAGTCGCAAATAGCTTGGACACGGGCGTAGCCCTGCGGCAGCGCGCCGAATTGCGCGGCCGCTAGTCGCAGCAAACGATCCGATTCGCAGTACCGGCTAGGATAAACGTAGCCCATGACCTCCGGCGGCAGATCGCTAGTCGGGACTTCAAATAGCGTCTGCGGGTCGGCGTGGTGATGAGTCAAAGAGACCATCGCGCTGTAGGTCACGCGCAGTAAGCCAGGCTTCGCGCAAAGGCGAATGATGCGACTGCCGGTAAAGGGGTCGGTGTGGAACCGGGGTTGGACGTCTTGGCTGAGTTTGATCTGCTCAGACGAAACGATTTGGTGCGACGTGTGCGCTGCTTCAACATTAAAGACAAAGTCCGCGCCGTGCGCGTCGACTTCGTAGTTCAGCTCGATTCCAAGTTGAATGCGAATCACTCCGCTACGCCTTAGTAAGCGTGAGCAAAATATCTGCGTACCATGCGCAATTCAAGCCGAGCGCTTCGTCGACTTTGGTGTCGCGTGAGCCTACATCGAGGCGAGCGGAATGTACGCCCAGGAGCTTCCACGGGAGAGTCTTGCCATTCGCGCCTATTTCCGAGCCATCGGTTTTGTCGCGCATCACGACAGGCGCCCCGCTGGTGCCGCGATGGGTCCGCGCGTCGGTCAGAAAATAACCTTCGCCCTGAAAGCGCAACCCAAACGAAGAAGCGACCACCGCATGGCGCGCCACTGGCATGTGGTGCAAAGTATCGTGGAATCCGAGTGGAAATCCCACGACCAGCAGCGAACTTCCGATTTCGATGGTTTCATCGGAAGCCACAAGATGGTCTGGCGTGAACGCGCGGTAAACGGCCGTCTTCGGGAGAGCTGCGCGCTCTATTTCGAGCACGGCCACGTCGATTTCTCCCGATTTGTCCAATCCCTGCCGCCACACGCTCTTGCCCTTTCGATACAAAGGCATCGAAAAGCCTGTGGACTTCGCGAGGTTCGTCGCATCGGTGTGCAGCTCAATTTCGATGCGATCCGGGAAGTGTTTACTCGGTTCGTCAATCATTACGTGGCGACTCGTCACCACGAACAGTCGTTCGCCACGCTCAAAGAAGAAGCCGCTAGCGTTTGTGAGGAGACGTGTGCCGTCAAACGTGCAAACTCGCGCAGCGGCAAGCAGAATGGATTCGATCATCGGGAAGTGGTCAGGTGAGCCGGGAATGCGGGGTGGGATGTGGCGCTAAACGTCGCGCACCGTGTCGAAAAAAGTGGGCGTCCGCACTAAACCCCACGAATAGCGATACGGTACAGCAAAATTCAGTTCGTGTGAGCGCGAAGGCGCACGGTGTCACTCTTAACAAGTGCCGATTGAAACGTGTTTCCGTTCGCTGCAAAGCATAGTGCACACTTATGGTTAGAAATGTCGCTCAATGGTGCGGAAGTAACGGTGAATATGACAAACGAGGTCGAAAAATTGCAGTCCAAAGCGGCGAATCCTGAGGGACGGGACCGTAGCGTGTGGTGGTGGATTCCCACGTTGTATTTT
>DAINAJ010000069.1:0-10891 GCA_036733505.1 Casimicrobium sp. | reverse complement strand
GAATCCTGAGGGACGGGACCGTAGCGTGTGGTGGTGGATTCCCACGTTGTATTTTGGGCAAGGTATTCCGTACGTCGCCGTGATGACGCTTTCCGTCATTCTTTACAAGAACATGGGTGTGTCCAATACGGACATAGCGCTCTACACGAGTTGGCTGTACTTGCCGTTTGTGATTAAGCCGCTTTGGTCGCCGTTTGTGGACATGTTTCGTACGAAGCGATGGTGGATTGTTTGGCTCGAATTAATAATCGGCACGGCTTTCGCGTTAGTGGCGCTCACGATCCCTACCGACCATTTCTTTCAAATGACGTTGGCGATATTTTGGCTACTCGCGTTTAGTGGTGCGACGCATGACATCGCGTCAGACGGCTTTTACATGCTTGGGTTGCAGCAACACGAACAGGCCGCGTACGTCGGCATTCGCAGCACGTTTTTCCGTCTCTCAATGATTGCAGGGCAAGGTGCGTTGGTTTTTCTCGCGGGCAAGCTCACCGAGATGACCGGCAAGCTGACGTGGGCGTGGTCAATGGTATTTTTCCTGTTGGCAGGTATGTTCATTGCACTGTTCGTGTATCACAGCTTCGCCCTACCTAAACCCGCGAATGACGCTGCAAAAATTGAAGGTGGAAATGTAGGAAAGACGTTCGTCGCAATCTTCAAAAAATTTGTACAGAAACCCGGTATTGCCACCGTGTTTGCGTTTCTTTTGCTCTACCGATTTGCGGAATCACAGCTCGTAAAGATCGCGCCAGTGTTTCTTTTGGACGGTAAAGAGAAGGGCGGTTTGGGCTTGTCAACGGCGGACGTTGGTATCGTGTACGGTACCGTCGGTGTAATCGCGCTGACGGTGGGCGGACTACTTAGCGCGTACCTGATTTCCAAGCACGGCATGAAGCGTTGGCTGTGGCCTATGGTGATGGCGATAAACGTGCCCAACGCAGTGTATGTGTATCTCGCCGTCGTGCAGCCCGACAATTTTTATCTCGTGAGCACGCTGGTGGCGATCGAGCAGTTTGGATATGGGTTTGGTTTTACGGCGTATGTGCTCTACATGATCATGACCGCAACCGGTGCGCACCAAACTGCGCACTACGCAATCTGCACGGGCTTTATGGCATTGGGAATGATGTTGCCTGGTATGTGGAGCGGCTGGCTACAAACCAAGTTAGGTTACGCCAACTTTTTCATTTGGATTTGCGTGGCGACAATCCCGAGTTTTGTGGTGACCGCTCTCATAAAAATTGACGCCACATTCGGCACTAAACGCGAGGCGTGATTTGTAATGGACATTGAGTTTGCGGCGTATCCGTTCGTTGCTGCCCGCCACGCCGCCGTCGTACCGCCGCTCACGGACTGCGCTGATTCAAAGCGTCGCCCGGTGGTCGTGGTAGGCGGCGGACCTGTGGGAATGGTTACTGCACTGGCTCTCGCCAATCACGGCGTTCCTGTTGTGCTGATTGAGGCAGACGATTCCGTGTGTTTTGGCAGTCGCGCGATTTGTATCTCGCGCCGAAGTCTTGAAATTATCGAGCGTTTAGGCGCAATCGACGGATTCAAGCGAATCGGCCTACCGTGGACCGGGGGGCGAAGCTTCTACCGCGATGTGGAGGTGCTGAAATTCAGCATGCCGCAAGACGAAAACCAAAAGCATGCGCCGATGGTCAATCTTGCGCAGTATCACATCGAACAAATTTTGCTCGATCAAGTTGAGGCGCGTCGCGATCTGATCGAGGTGCGTTGGCAATCTAAAGTCACCGCTATTGAGCAGGATGATCAGGGGGCGCGCCTAACACTCTCAACGCCCCATGCTTCATATCAACTGGATGCTGATTGGGTTGTCGCTGCGGACGGCGGACGCAGTTTTATTCGCGAATCAATGGGACTTGCGCTGACGGGTACGAGCTACGAAGGCCGATACGTCATTGTCGATATCTTGCTCGATAGTGCGCGACCTGCGGAACGCTTGGCGTACTTTGACCCTGCCTGCAATCGCGGCTCTACAGTGCTCGTGCACAAGCAACCCGACAATGTCTGGCGTATCGACTATCAGCTCCAAGATGGCGAAGATCCAGAAGAGGCAGTTAAGCCTGAAAACGTAATGCCACGCGTCGAGAGTTTGCTGGCGATGATGGGCGAAACGAGTGCCTGGAAACCGATATGGATCACCGTGTACAAAGCTAACGCTTTGACGCTAGAGAAGTACCGCCATGGTCGCGTGTTGTTCGCGGGCGACGCAGCGCATCTGGTGCCGATCTTCGGTGTGCGTGGCGCGAATTCGGGCATCGATGATGCCGACAATCTCGCGTGGAAATTGGCTTATGTCATCAAAGGCGTCGCTTCGGACGCGCTGCTGGATTCATACTCATCAGAGCGAGTCGCGGCTGCGCATGAGAATTTGAGCTATGGCACCAAGAGCACAGAGTTCATGGCTCCGCCGTCGTTCGCCTTTGATTTGATGCGCAAAGCGGTATTGAGCCTCGCCGCGAAACACGAAGGCGTTAGATCATTGATTAATCCACGGCAAACCTCAGCGATCGTTTACACCACGTCGCCGCTCAACGCCGCTCTTGCTCATTCAGCTACGTTCGATGCCGGCCCGGCGCCGGGGGCTGTGTTGCAGGAGTGCCCGCTGACCATCGTAACGAACGGCAATGCTTCGCTTGGCTATCTCTCAGATTTACTGTCATCGACATTCGTGTTGCTTTTGTTTTCCGATGACGGAACAGTCAACAACGAATTCATGATGCTGCAGGAATCGCTCAGTTGTTTTGATATTCCGCTGCGCGTTGAGGTTATCGCTGGCAGGTCGCCCGCGCTTCAGCATGCGCGCGTGACGATTGACCACACGGGCCGATTGTTCCCGATGTACGGGGCCGAAAATGGCACTGGCTATCTGGTCAGACCCGATGGTCACGTCATGGCACGCTGGAAAAGGGCGCGTGCCGAGGAAGTTATCGAGGCGGTATTGCGTGTGATCAACCTCGCGCTTATTCACTAAAACGGACCACGACCATGCCACGACTTCAACCTGTTGAGCTCGATGCCGTCTACACCTCGTTGTGCAAAACGATGTCGCGCGTCGGAGAACCTGCGTCACCGCTGTTTCTCGCTCGTTTTGCGTTGCTTGCGATGGAGCGCATCGGCGACATAGCAGTTATCGAAGCACTCATAGCGGATGCGGCGGAAGATGTTGATGCGTGATGGTCCACAACACATCACGGTAATTGCTGTGCCAACCGTCTGGACAACTCCGCGATGACAGCTTCCTCGACACCCCACGCCGTTGAACGCTCCGCGCTCTATGCCGACATGTCGCCGCATCACCTGACACCGCTGTGGGAAGTGTTGCATGCGCTGGTGCCGCCGCATCCACAATCGCCCTGCGTGCCAGCACTTTGGCGCTACGATGATGTTCGCCCGTTCTTAATGCGGGCAGGCGAGGTGATCACAGCTGAAGAGGCGGTTCGGCGCGTTTTGATTCTTGAAAACCCGGCGCTTCGGGGTCAGAGCTGCATTACCCAGTCGCTCTACGCTGGACTGCAACTCATTCTGCCGGGCGAGGTTGCACCGAGTCATCGTCATACTCAAAGCGCGTTGCGGTTTGTCGTTGAAGGGAAAGGGGCGTTCACCGCAGTCAACGGCGAGCGCACAACAATGCATCCTGGCGACTTCATCATTACGCCACAGTGGACGTGGCACGATCACGGCAGCGACGCCGACGGCCCGGTGGTGTGGCTCGACGGCTTAGACATTCCGATGATTCGTTTTTTTGACGCCGGTTTCGCCGAAAACGGTAGTGCTGCGCAACAGGAAATCTCGCGGCCCGAGGGGAACAATCTCGCCCGGTTCGGTACGAATATGTTGCCATTGCGCTATGACGCGCCGCACGGTTCATCCTCACCGATCTTCAGTTACCCGTACGCGCGAAGCCGTGACGCGCTCGCTAAGTTGCAGCGGGATGGCGCTCCGGACGCGTACGATGGATACAAGTTGCGTTACGTGAACCCAGCCACCGGCGGCTCGCCAATGCCTACGATGTCTACGTTTCTTCAGCTTCTGCCCAAGGGTTTCGCGGGCAAGACATATCGCCAGACCGATGGGGCAGTGTTTAGTGTGGTGGAGGGACAGGGCGTTGCGACCATTCGCCAAGGTGAAACGGAAGCTCGTTTCAGTTTTGGTCCGCGTGATCACTTCGTTGTTCCGTCGTGGTGTTCGCTTTCGCTTACCGCCAGCGAAGAGTGCGTACTATTTAGCTATTCAGACCGCCCGGTGCATCAGGCGTTGTCCATCTGGCGCGAGGAACGCCTCGACTAGGTTGCGCCCCCTTCTGCCATCGCCTCCATTTTCCACACGTCTTTTTTTTTGCTTGATTGAGTTTTTATGAAATACGCCATTCCCCCCGCGCCTGTTGTGTCGTTACCCGTCGTCGGCACCGATACGCAGTTTCCAATTCGGCGCGTGTACTGCGTTGGCCGCAACTACGTGGAACACGCTCAAGAGATGGGCTTTACGGGACGCGAAGCGCCGTTCTTTTTCTTGAAACCGACGGATGCAGTCGTCGTGGCCGCGGCCGGTCAGGCGATTGAAATTCCCTACCCAAGCCTCACGAAAAGCTATCACCATGAAGTGGAATTGGTCGTGGCTATTAGTAAAGGTGGCACAAACATCAAGGCGGCCGATGCCGCGAGCCATATTTTTGGTTACGCGTTGGGCCTTGATATGACGCGCCGCGACCTTCAGGGCGAACAGAAAAAATTGGGTCGCCCGTGGGAAATTGGTAAAGCGGTTGACGCCTCCGCCCCGATGGGGCCCGTCACGCCGATTTCGGCGTCGGGCGAGATCAACAGCGGCGCGATTGCGCTCACGGTGAACGGAAAAACCACGCAATCCAGCGACGTGAGCAAACTGATTTGGAACATTGGCGAAATCATCGAGCACCTGTCCGCCGCGTGGGAGTTGCAACCGGGCGACGTGATCATGACGGGAACGCCGGAAGGTGTGGCAGGTGTGGTCGCGGGCGACGTAATGGTTGCTACGTGCGCAGGCGTCGAGTCGTTGACGGTGAAAGTTGTGTAGCGCCTTGGTCACGGTGCGCCGTGACAATCTGATAAACGAAAAAAGCGCCTGAAATTCAGGCGCTTTTTTTTCTACGTTGAACGCAATGCGCGACTAGTGCTATTCGCGCGAAAGTTGATGCGGACGCGTCGTGTCGTAGTTCTCAAACGGTTGATGAATCCAGGGGCTGTTCGGAAGATATTCGACAAAAAAGTCCGGGTTAAACATCGATACGCCCTTCTTCCAAATGACCGCTGTGCGCACGTCCTTCAGGTGCGGGAATCGTTGCGGCAATTCTTGCTTGACTACGTTTAACGTGTGACCAGAATCGGCCAGGTCATCTACCACCAGAATGCGATCTCCGAGGCGCGCGCTGGTCATTGTCAAATGCTCCGAGACCAGCAGCTTCCCGCGTACGGTGCCGCCTTCTTCGACGTAGCTTGAAGTGCTCATTATCGCCAGCGGTTTATCGAAAATGCGCGACAGCTGATCGCCCACGCGCAACCCACCGCGCGCAATCGCGATGATGTGGTCAAACTCCCACTTCGAATCGTGAATTTGCAGCGCCAGCAACTCGATCAAGCGGTGATAGCGTTCCCAAGTGACGTACAGATGGCCGGTGTCAGTCATGAATTCAAAGCTCCCCTTTTTTATATGTTCACGCGCCGCTGTTTAGTTCAACGGATGCTGCATCAGAATCGTATCATCGCGCTCGAAACCGGTCGATACGAGTGCCATCGGCACACCAGTCAAGGCTTCCACGCGCTTAAGATAGCTCTGCGCATTCATCGGCAATTGTTCGAACTTGCGCACGCCGAATGTTGTTTCTTTCCAGCCAGGCATCGACTCGTAAATTGGCTTGCAGTCAGCCACAGCCGCCGCACCGTAAGGCAGACGATCAATCACTTCGCCACGGAATTCATAGGCGGTGCAAATCTTGATCTCGTCCATGCCGTCGAGGACGTCAAGCTTCATGATCGCCATGCCGTCGACGCCGTTGATCTCGAAGCTGCGTTTTAGCGCAGGCACGTCGAGCCACCCGCAACGACGCGGACGCCCCGTAACGGAGCCAAATTCATTGCCGCGCTTGGCGAGGCCCGCGCCAACGTCGTCGAAGAGTTCTGTCGGAAATGGGCCAGCGCCAACACGCGTTGTGTACGCCTTCGTAATCCCGAGCACGTAATCGATCATCTTGGCACCCACGCCAGCGCCGGGGCCAGCCGCGCCAGAGACGCAGTTGCTCGACGTGACGAAAGGATAGGTGCCGTTGTCCACGTCTAGGAGTGTGCCTTGCGCGCCTTCGAACAGCAGCGGTTTGTTGTGGCGGCGAGCTTCGGTGAGCGCGTGTGACACGTCTGCGAGCATCGGCGCAACGTCTTGGCCCGCTTTGAGCAGCATGGCGAGCGTTTCGTCGAAATCCACTTCGGGTTGCTCGTAGTAGTTTTTGAGCATGAAATTGTGATGATCGAGCACTTCACGGAGTTTGACCGCGAGCGCTTCGGGCTCCAGCAGGTCGTGCAGGCGAATGCCTCGACGCGCGACCTTGTCCTCGTAGGTCGGGCCGATGCCGCGACCGGTCGTGCCGATCTTGTTGTCGCCACGTTTTGCTTCGCGCGCCTTATCGAGTGCGACGTGATACGGCGCGACCACCGGGCAGTTGTGCGCAATCTTTAAGCGCGAGCGCACTTCGACGCCTGCAGCTTCCAGCTCGCCAATTTCTTTAAGCAAATCATTCGGAGAAACGACGACGCCGTTACCGAGATAGCACGTCGTGTGCGGATGCAAAATGCCCGACGGAATGAGTCGCAGCACGGTTTTTTTGCCGTTGATCACCAGCGTGTGGCCAGCATTGTGACCGCCCTGAAAGCGCACGACGCCGTGCACTTGCTCGGCGAGCCAGTCAACAATTTTTCCCTTACCTTCGTCACCCCATTGGGTGCCGATGACGACGACGTTACGTGGCATGTTGTGTGTCCAAGTAGAGCGGGCATTGCCCGCCGTGGGTAACAAGGCGGACTATGCCCGCCCTACGAAAAAAAGCCCTAGGCGCGTGTCACTTCTGTCAACGCACGCAAATCAACAAACGAAAAACCAGTGGCTGGCCGTGCGCGACTATTGCCTTGCGTAAAGGCTTCGCCCACACCGTCATAGCGGCCGCCGCGCGCCACGACCTGTGTGGTGTTTTGCAGGTACGCGACAAATACCAAACCGGTGTGGTAATCAAGGCCCGGCAAGTCGGCAAGGTCGAGTGAGCACTGTGCGCCTGCTTCGGTGATGCCTGCTGCAATCGCTTCGAGCTGGTCTAGCGCGGCGGTGATTGCCGCGTTGCGGGGCAGCGCTGCGCGGGCGCGCTGCAGGACCATTTTCGCGGGGCCGAAGAGGGTGGTGAGCGCTTCAAGCGAGGCGCGGGCCTCAACGGAGAGCGACTTGATTTCTGCCAGAGCGCTGGTACTTTTCGCGGCGAGCGCGGCGTCGGCTGCTTGCGTGGCCTGCGGCGACAAGTCGAAGTGTTGCGCGATCGCCTTGAACACGCCGACATGTCCGCAATCGAGCAGTAGCGGCGCTGCACCCGCCGCTTTGGCCGACGAAATCATGAGCTTGACGATTTCCACGTCGCCGGCGACGGTGGCTGCGCCGAAAAGCTCAGCGCCAACTTGTGTCAGTGCGCGGCTGGTGCCAACGCTTGCTTGCGTGCGCAGCACTTCGCCGGCGTAGCAATAGCGGCGCTCGGCGTCCGCGTCAGAAGCGCCGTGATAAGTGGCGTCAATGCGCGCGACTTGCGGTGTGATGTCCGGGCGTACGCCGAGGAGCTTGCCGGAGAGCGGGTCAATCAGCTTAAACGTGTTGTGATCGAGATCTTGGCCCGTGCCAGTCAGTAGCGCCTCAAGATGCTCAATCAGCGGCGGATTGACGAGTTGGTAGCCAGCGGCGGCGAAGGTGTCGAGCAACGCGCGACGCGTTTGCTCCATACGCGCAGCCTCGGGGGGCAGCACATCTTCAACGAAATCGGGGAGTACCCATTTGCGCATGGCGCGAGGGGGGCGCTCGGTGTCTTTTGAAAAACAGCGAACGCGGGAGTTATTGACAACGAATTCTACTGAACACGGGCTCTGCGCTGACATTGTCTTGCGGCGGCGCAGCATTTGCCGGGTGCGGTCAGTTACAGCTTTAATGCTTAACCGACAGCTGAACGGTGGTTTCATCGATTAAATAGGGAATGTCGACAATTAAACAAATACCAGTGAAACGACTGTGTGGCGGTCGAAAGAGCTAAAAAGCTGTATTACCTGCTCGCGAAGTTTTTTGCGACATCGGCGTGCGCAATGTCTTTTTTCGACGAGGCGCATCGTTCTTCCATTTAACCGTTCTGCAATGCACGGCCTCTCGATTGAGGTTCCGCGTTGTTCGACGAAACCGAATGGAAAGGACACCGGGCTATGAACATGACCCTGCAAGCGCGCTCAGCAGCGATGCCGACAATAGCAG
The DNA here is from genome assembly GCA_036733505.1 of Casimicrobium sp. Taxonomy (GTDB): domain Bacteria; phylum Pseudomonadota; class Gammaproteobacteria; order Burkholderiales; family Casimicrobiaceae; genus Casimicrobium. Next base: position 2,350 of record DAINAJ010000069.1, on the reverse strand, counting down.
CGACGATTTTCGTCCCCGAAGCTGGCGCGCACACCAACACCAACAGTGCATTTTTTTCTAGCAGCGGAATCAAGGCGCTACGCCGCTTCAATGGTGCGCTTTGCCGCGTTGCGCCGGCCGCTGCCGCGTCGTTAGCTCGTCGCTTGATCGCCACTCCGCCACGCCACGCGCCGCGAGCGTGGGAGACTCAGTTGCTGGCGCGCGCAGATCAATGCGCACTTACGGTCGGCGCGCACACAATCCCGGTGTACTCGTGGGGACGCGGGCGCACGGTCTTACTTGTGCATTCGTGGGGCGGGCGCGCCATGCAGATGGGGCGGTTCGTGCAGCCGTTGATTGAGGCGGGCTTTCGCCCGGTTGCGTTTGACCTTCCAGCGCATGGGCTCGGGGCCACGGGAGAAACTGACATGGTTGACTGCGCGGCCGCGATCGGCGCGGTTCAGCGCGGGATCGGCCCCGTCCATGGCACCGTCGCGCACTCTTTTGGCGTCATGGCGACGCTACTGGCCGCGCGCGAGCATGGCTTGGTGGCGCCAAATCTCGTGAGTATCGGCGCGTTCGAGCACTGCCGCTGGTTCATCGATGCAGCCCAACGCCATCTAGGACTGTCGGATCAGGTGGCGCAACGGCTTCGTGACAATTTCGAAGCCCGGCACGCCCATCGGGTGAGCTTTGATCGGCTCTCTGTTGTAGAAATGTTGCGGGAAGCGCGCTGCAACACGTTAGTCGTGCATGATCGTCACGACCGTGAAGTCCCGTACGCGCATTCGCATTCGTTGCGTGCTGTCGGCCGCCACATTCAGGCGTTTCCCACCGTGGGGCTCGGCCACCGTCGAATTTTGGCCGACAGCAGCGTCATTGCTAAAGCCATCTCGTGGTTGGAGGCTCGTGCGGCATAGGTTCATTGTGCGCGGATGCTGCAATATGCAAGTTATCAGAATTTTTCGGATTGACAGCGCAAGGCTGCGCTCGCACACTCAGGTGGAATGTCCACGCGCGCGCCTCCGCAAAACGAAATCGCTATGACCAATACTCACGCCGTAACGCAACTCATCCGCGACGCTGACGCGCACGTTCCTACCGCCGTCAATCGGCTGTTCGATTTGCTTTACAAAGATTTGTATCGGGTGGCTCGCGGGCGAGTTCACCAGAGCGGTGGTTCGCTCGATTTGTCTGCGACATCACTCGTGCACGAAACCTACGAACGACTGGTGCAGCTTGACGAACTCAAGGTCAGCGATCGCCAGCAATTTTTTACCTACGCTGCAACTGTGATGCGCTCTATCGTCGTCGACATGGCGCGTGCGCGCCTTGCCGACCGGCGCGGCGGCGGGCGCACCGACGTACCCATCGACACGTTGCTCGAAGGCAGACTCGCGGTGCCGCTCGACGAAACGGTGCTTGAAGTAAGTGACGCGTTGACGCAACTACAAGCGGTCGAACCACGCTTAGCGCAAGTCGTGGAGATGCGCTACTTTGCCGGACTGAGCGTTGAGGAAACAGCGATAGCGATGGGCGTGACGACTAGAACCGTGGGCCGCGACTGGCTCAAAGCGCGCTCGCTGCTCGCCGCGATTTTGGTCGCTAAATAAAGTCACTTGCTTGAACCGCCCTTCTGCCCTGTCCGAATGCGACTGAACGCGGAGCAACTGCGCGAGTTGGGTCGCCTCGCTGATCTGTGGTTAGACGCGGACGCTTCGACTCGCGAGAGTCTGCACGAATCCGCCCGTAAGAGCGGCGACTCGTTCGTGCGCGCCTTCGAGGTCATGATCGCGCACTTGGGGCATGGCACCTCAAACACCACGTTGCGGCCGATTCCATCGGCCATGCGAGACGCAGCGCTTTCGGGCTCGATGCTATCGGGTGGAAATTCCGATGATGAACACGTTGTAGAGTCGGCGCAAACCAGCACAGCATTTTGCGGCACAGCCGTGCCCCCCGAGCGCGCAGCTGGCCAACACATCGGCCCATATCGATTGATAAGAGAACTGGGCCGAGGCGGCATGGGTGTTGTCTGGCTCGCCGAACGCGCAGACGGTCAACACACGCGTCAAGTCGCACTCAAAATGCCGCTTGTAGAAAACCTCAACTGGCTACTCGCCGCAAGGTTTGCAAGAGAAAGAAACATCCTCGCCAGTCTTGAGCACCCCGGCATTGCAAGACTCTACGACGCCGGTGTTGACAACCACAATCACAGCAGCCAACCCTACATCGCCATTGAATACGTTCAAGGCCAACCGATCACCACCCACGTTAGAGTTAACAAGCTCAAACCCGAAGCCACGGTTCAACTCTTCACCAAAGTCATCGAAGCGGTTGCGCATGCGCACACCCAACTCATCATCCACCG
>DAINAJ010000068.1:12349-15749 GCA_036733505.1 Casimicrobium sp. | reverse complement strand
AGTATCACGACGAAGAATGGGGCGTGCCCTGCTTCGACGAACACAAGATGTTCGAGATGCTGATTCTCGAAGGCGCGCAGGCCGGTTTGTCTTGGCAAACAGTGCTCGCGAAACGCGAAACCTACCGCAAAGCGTTCGATCAATTCAACGTCGAAAAAATCGCGAAGTACAGCGAAGCCAAAGTGCAAAAACTGATGCTCGACGCAGGCATCATTCGCAATCAACTCAAGATTCGCGCAGCGATCACCAACGCACAAGCGCTGCAAACGTTACGCGAAACCGCGCCGCGCCCCGAGTTTGCGTTGACCGATTTCTTTTGGAAATACGTCGACGGAAAGCCGAAGCAAAACGCACTGAAATCCCGCGCCGACATCAAAGCCACCACGCCCGAATCCGATGCGCTTTCGAAGGCGCTCAAAAAGGCAGGCTTCAAGTTCGTAGGCTCCACCATCGTCTACGCCCACATGCAAGCCTGCGGCATGGTCAACGACCACCTCACGTCGTGTTGGCGCTATGAGGCGGTGCGGGAGATGGGACGGAAGCTTTAGTTTGGTTTGCCAGTAGCGCGGCATGGCTGCGCCGTACCGCCGTTCGTCCTGACCTGGTCGAAGGGTTTGAAGGAATGAGGTTCTTGGTTTGTGCGACGAGCACGCTTCGTGGCCGCGCGGGACCAGTCTCTTTTCATGCTTCGGCAAGCAAAGTGATCAAAAGAAGGCGACCCCGATATTCGCCCTGATGCGGTGCTCGCGTTTTTGCGGAGTGCGTCAACGTCACACGAATGCTTCGCGATCGGCAAGCAGGGTACGCGCCGACGACGCATCTCGGACCACGGAGCGCTCCCCTCCACGGGGTCGAATACACGCGGTGGACCAACTTATTTGCATTGGCGTTCGTCGCGTCGGTTTAGCAGTGCGGTGCGGCGTCTCAAGCCTGACGGGGTGCAGTGAGTCTGGATCTGGTCCTAGACCAGTCTAGGTCGAGGTCCAACCCGTGACTACGGGTCTTGTGGGGCGAAACCGCTAAGATTGGTGTGCTGGACGTGGCGGATCGTTTTGTTTGCGCGACCTTGCAAGCGACAGAAGAATCAGGCTAGCCACGGCCAGCAGGGCAACCGTAAACACACTTCCTTCCGGTCCCTCCCCGCCACCATTGAGATAGGCGGGCCCGACAGGCACCAATTTCACTACCAGTGCGGGTAGACCGCTCTCCAAACCGGTAATCGGCACGTCAAAGCCAGTGCCCCCAAACCAATTCCACCCGGTGTGCCAGCCCATCACCCCCCAGATCGAATTCGAACGACGCGCCCAGGCGCAGGCGAATATCGAGTAGATGAAGGTCATCGCCAAACTCAACAGCGGTGTTCTGGGTGAGAAGTGAAGAAAGGTGAAGGCGGCGGACGTCAGTATGAAGGCGGCAGTCGTGTTCCAACGCCGCATGATGGTTGAGAACAACCAGCCGCGAAAAACGAACTCTTCAATGCTCGCTTGCACGGTAAAGCACGCGAGCAAAAGCGCGATCCAGCCGAGCGCAGCAGGGCTGGCAAAGGCTGGAGCCAGATCAGCGACAAGGTATCCGCCAGAAAGTGTTATCACAGCCACGATCGCACCCATCATGGCTATGCCTACGGCCAGTCCGATCAGGAATTTTTTGAGCCGTTGTTCGCCGCGAAGTCCAACACTTTCGAGGCTTCTCTTTTCGACCCAGCGCACCCAGCCAGAAACCGCAAGCCCCACGGCGATGAACGAAACCAGAAGGAGGCAAAAGCCCAAGGGCCCCCGCGGCGAACCCTTCGCGTCAGTCAAGTCGAGATATGTCAGTCCGAAATCGAACGGCAACATGCTGACGGCAAACAGGAGAATGCAGATAACGGGGGCAGCGATACCCGGCGGTATCCAGCCCTTCGGCGTCTCGTCGGAAAAGATGATTTGTGTCATGCCGCGCAGGTTACCCGCCTGCCGACGACAGCTATAGAACGATCGTGCGGAACAAGTCCGAACGAAGCCACTCCTTTGGCGTAAGACCAACGGCCTTGCGGAATGTACGGCCAAAATGGCTCTGATCGGCAAAGCCAGCGCCATGGGCAGCGTCGGCCAGCTTCGCGCCTTCGCGCAAAAGTCGCTTGGCGAGATCGACCCGCCGGTATTGCAGATAGCGATAGGGGCTGGTGCCAAGCAACGCGCGGAAATCGCGCGAAAGTTGCCAGCGGTCACAGCCGGTCACTTGTTCAAGGTCCTCAAGTCGCGCGCCGACAACGACGGCGGTGTCGAGAAATTCGCGCGCCCGCATTACGGCTGTTCGGTTGGCGATCCTGACGGTTGCCACTTTACCAGCCACTTCGTTCATGGCTTGCGCCAGATCGTAGAGTGCATCTTCATAAGCACCGGGATCGGCTACGACCGCGCAGTCGATGACCATGTTCATGGCCGCCGCGACCAAGGCGGGATTCGTCGAGACGCCATTGGCCACAAACGGCAAATCCGCGCCTCCAAGCACCGTCTGCACATGGGCTGGCGGAATATAGGCGGCCCGGTAGCTGAATCCCACCTCATCGCAGCAGTGGCCGTCGTGCAATTCGTCAGGATGGAGGATTAGCACCTGCCCAGGCAGCGAATGTCGCATCGCCCCGCGATAGTTGAACGATTGCACTCCAGTCACAGTCAGGGCGACAGTGTAAGTATCGTGCCGATGCGGCGAAAACGCTGCCCCTGCCAGCCGGTTCGCGACTCGCTCGATCGGATCGAACGAGTCGGTCGAACGCGAAGGGGTCGGTGAAAGCCTTGCAGAAATCATCGTTAGTGTGTTGGGCGTGCAGGCGTACTGGCCAAAGCTTCAACAAAACCCCATGAACAGGCAACACGCCGCTTCGCTGACGGCGTCCGCCATGCAAAATCTCGCACAATCGTCATTCGAGCAACCGTATCGCTGTCAGCCCGATGCCTTTGACAACGCCGCAGCCCGCGATGGCAGCCTTACCAAACCCGGAGCATCCACCCTCGCGGTGCAGCGCGTTGTGTGCGCAGACCAATCCTTTGCGGGGTGAATTGCGCTGCTGGTAGACATCGATCAACCGCAGCGCCAAGTATTGTTGCGATGTCATGCGCTCGCAGCCTCGCGTGGCTTAGTCGAACAACGAACCAAGCAAACTGCCAATCCCATCCGACACAAGATCGACGATGCCTTCGCTGCTCGATGACGCTACGTCGCCAGCGATATCAAGTGCCGAGCCGCCAATGTCTGAAGCGGCGCTTCCGATACTGCTTGCAGCGTCGGCTAGGCCAGAGCTTGAACTGCTCGAAAACACATTGCCGAGTTCCCTCAATATGCCGCCACCAGATTCAGACGCCGCGCTCGCCGCCGAGCCGAAAAGCGCGTCTGTTGCGCTTGGCAACGCGTCGCTCGC
>DAINAJ010000068.1:0-12249 GCA_036733505.1 Casimicrobium sp. | reverse complement strand
GCGTTGCCGTCAGCGAGCGCGCTACCGGTGGCGACGCCCGCAGCAGCAGGCACCACCCGAGACGCGCCCGCGCCGACGCCACGGGTCGCCGCGCGCCCCAACGCGAAGAGAATGTCGGCGGCGAGCCCCACGCTGTCGTATGTATTCCAGCCCGTATTGGAACCGCTGTAGTCGTAGCTGGCGCTGCCGGATGCCGGCGGCGCAGCGACGTGGCGTTTGCGTTCAAGCAGGTAATGGTCGATAGCTTTTTTCGCGGCTTCGCGGTCAAACACCGAAACGGGCGCGCGACAGTATTCGCAAGCGTCGGTCTTGCCGATGTTTACGGGAGCGGCACAGCTTGAGCATTTGATCTGCTGCACGCTTGTGGCGAGTTTGGCGCGCTCTTGTTGCGTCAATTCGCGCACGAATTGCTTTTCGGCGAGGAAGTTGTAGAAGGTGGTGAGACGGCCGTGGCCTTTCGGGCACGCTTGATACACGAAACGCGTGTTCTTCACGCGATCATTGGTCAGGCGCATTCCGGTGCCGCAGCTGACGCAACGCAGGCCTTGTCCAAATTTGCTCGTCGCAGTGCTAGACGCGCCACCGCGTTCGTTAATGAGTTGAAACAGAGCGACCGTGCCGTCTGGTGAGAGCTGTGAGCTCTCCCACTGGTCAAACCAAAGTGCGTTGCAATCGTGGCAAACGTCGATGTCGATGGATTGGTTGTAATGGCCGGGCAATGAGTAAAGCGACATCAGCGTGCTGCAGTTGGTGCAGCGCTTGGTCGATGGTTTACTCTGCAGCGGTGGAAATTGCGAGGCGGACATGGTGTGATTTCTCGTGAGCGTTAACGCAAATCGATGCGCACAGTCAGGCGCGCCAGATCATTACGGGCGGAAGCTTAGCGAGTATTTTGCGTCCGTGCTGAGTGAGACGCGAGTTCGCGACGAATCGCGGTGTACTGTGACGGAGCGCTTACCCCTCGGATGGATCGCGGTCGTTCTTGCGGCCCCACGGGCGCGAGCGGCCAAAACTTGAGCGCGGCGAGCGAGTGAACGTTGATTCGCCCTCCTTGCGGACCGGCATGGGCGGCAGTGGTGCCTTGGGGACAATTTTGAAAGCATCCCCCAAGTGAAATCCGCGGCTCAACAAGAAACGAATCTGCTTTTGTCGTTCCTTGTCGTCGGCTGGAGGTTCGCCGAAACGACGAGTCCAAAGCGCAGTGGCGACTTCAGTTTCGTCCTGCTCCAACGAATCCATCGCCAATTTCGCGACGTCTTTTTTGATGCCCGCCCGCGCCATCTTGTCTTCGATGTATCGGCGGGCCGCCTGTCCGGTCAGGCGACGTACGATCGCCTCGGCGTAACGGTCATCGGATTGCCAACCTTGGGCGGCGAGATCGTCCACGACGCGCTCAATTTCGTCCTTAGCGGGCGCGGGCGTTTGCGCGTCTTTGCGAGCGCGTCGCGCCTTGGCTTGCGCGAGCTTGCGGAGCAGTTCTTCACGCGAATGCTCACGCGTGGTTAGCAGGCGCAAAGCTTTGTTGCGCAACTTCTGCGCAGCTTCCTTTTTTTCGCGTTCGTCTTGGTCCGGCGGCGTGCTCATGTTGCGATTATTGCGCGGCGACAAGGCGTCGGGTGGATTCAATGGTGCCAACGCAATTGGAAAAGCGAGCGCGAGTTGCATTTGCGATTCTCCTGATTCGACGCGAACAAGCAAAGTGAGGCCAACGTTGCCAGCGCGCAGCGTGGCGGCGCGACCACTGCCGCGCTTGCCCTCGAGCGAGCGCGACTTGCGTCGCGCCTACATCCATTTCGCTCGGTGCGTGCTGCGACTATTCGTCCGGTGAGCCTTCGTCTTTCGACACGGCGCCGCCGATGGTGATGCCCACTTTGTCGCGAATTTTGTCTTCGATTTCTTTGGACAACGCTGGGTTCTCGCGCAGGTATTCGCGAGCGTTGTCGCGGCCTTGACCGATCCGGTTGCCGCCCGCGCTGTACCACGCGCCAGACTTTTCAATAAAGCCGTGTTCAACGCCCATATCGATGATTTCGCCGTGGCGCGAAATGCCTTGGCCATACATGATGTCGAACAGCGCTTCTTTGAAGGGTGGCGCGACTTTGTTTTTCACGACCTTGACGCGTGTTTCGTTGCCGACGATCTCGTCGCCTTTTTTGATCGCGCCAATGCGGCGAATGTCCAGACGTACCGAGGCGTAGAACTTCAACGCGTTACCGCCAGTCGTCGTTTCGGGGCTGCCGAACATAACGCCGATCTTCATGCGAATCTGGTTAATGAAGATGACGAGCGTGTTGGTGCGCTTGATGTTGCCGGTGAGCTTCCGGAGCGCTTGGCTCATGAGGCGGGCTTGCAGACCAGGCAGCTGGTCGCCCATTTCGCCTTCGATTTCAGCCTTTGGTACGAGCGCGGCGACTGAGTCGATCACCACGATGTCCACGCCGCCCGAGCGCACGAGCATGTCGGCGATTTCGAGGCCTTGTTCGCCGGTATCCGGCTGGCTGATGAGCATGTCGGGCACGTTGACGCCGAGCTTGGCGGCATAGACGGGGTCGAGCGCGTTTTCTGCGTCGATGTAGGCGGCGACACCACCGAGCTTTTGAATCTCGGCAACGACGCTCAAGCAGAGCGTGGTTTTGCCTGACGATTCTGGGCCGTAGATTTCCACGACGCGGCCGCGCGGTAAACCACCGATTCCAAGTGCGATATCGAGGCCGAGCGAGCCGGACGAGACGGGCTGAATATCGAGCTCGATATTGCCTTCGCCCATCTTCATGATGGAGCCTTTGCCGAACTGTTTTTCGATTTGCGAGAGCGCGGCGGCTAGGGCTTTTTTACGGTCATCCATGGGGATTTCTTTGGACATGATTGAAATTACCTTTCATTGTAGTTTTGGCAACCTGCGCATTCCTAAATAGAGCGACCAGCTTTAGGAAAGGTGCCTCGCAGGTTGCCGAAATCTCGCTCGGCAAAACGTTTTCTATAAAAGTGAACGGTGAGCGGTGAACAGTGAATAGTGTCGAATGCATGCCGACGCCATTCACTGCTCACTGTTCACGATTCACTTGCATTTATAAACAGCACTGGATAAAATTCACTGTATGGATGCGCACTGTATTTGATTACAGTAGTTCTGTCAAGCGCACCGCAAATCTTTTTTGGAGAACCCGATGCGCCCCTTGACCGCCCGCCAAGCCGAAATCCTCGCCCTGATTCAGGACTTCATGGAGCGTTCGGGCTTTCCGCCTACGCGCGCCGAGATCGCACAAACACTGGGCTTTAAGTCCGCCAACGCCGCCGAGGAGCACCTGCGCGCGCTGGAGCGCAAGGGCATCTTGGACATCCTGCCCGGCGCGTCGCGCGGGATTCAGCTCAAGCAATCGGGCTTGCCCGGCTTGCCGCTGATTGGTCGTGTCGCTGCGGGCTCGCCGATCCTCGCCGAAGAAAACATCAAATCGCGGCACAAGGTCGACCCGTCGCTTTTCTCGCCGACCGCAGACTATCTGCTCAAGGTCAAGGGCGATTCGATGATCAATATTGGCATCATGGATGGCGATTTGTTGGCGGTGCATAAGACGTCGGAGGCGCGCTCTGGGCAAGTGGTCGTCGCGCGCATCGATAACGAAGTGACGGTTAAGCGTCTTAAGCGCAAGGGCAACGCGATTGAACTGCTGCCGGAAAATGACACGCTGTCCCCGATCGTCGTCGATCCGCAGGTGAACGATTTTGCGATTGAGGGCTTAGCGGTCGGCGTGATCCGTTCGGGCGGAATTCACTAGACTCTGCCGGTCAACAGCTTTTAGCCTCTAACGACTGTCAGGCGGTCGTATCAGCGTGTTTTTTAGCATTGTTGACTTGTGACTTTTTTGCCATGCAACGACCGCTGGACAGTCGTTCGACGCAAAAAGCTTATTCTCTGTGAGTGCGTGCTGCAATAGACGCGCGCCGCCGCGGCGAAATGCTCGCACGCAGGTATGTGAGCAAGCACTACGTCAGATCACACTACATCACGCGATGCCGCCGCAGCGCGTCGAAAACATCCTGCGGCTTCGCAATGATCTCGGCCTTCCAACCACGCGCGCGGGCAGCCTCCACATTAGGCGGCGAGTCATCCAAGAAAAGCGTCTCCGCCGGAACCAACGACAGCGCAGATTCCGCCAAGGCGTAAATCGCGGCATCGGGTTTCACGAGCTTCACGCGCGCTGAGAACACCCCGCCATGAAACAAGGCGACCCACGGGCAACGTGCCTCAATCACGTCGGCCCACGGCGCAGGCATGTTCGAGAGGTAATACACGCGGTGCGCTCCGTGCTCGCCCGCAATCAGCGCCTTCGCACAATCCACGGACACGTCAATCGTCGGCAACACGTGCGGCACACGCGCAATGAAGTTCGCCAAAGTTTCCGCACGTAAATTTAGCCGCGCCGCGCAACGCAGCGCTAACTCGTCTGCTTGCAACAGCCCCGCGTCGAACGCCTGCCAATCCTCGTGGTAAATGAGCGCATTAGCCAAGGTCGACGCATCCCATTGCGTGCGTTCAGACGCCGGAAAGTAGTCATTCACCAACGCAACCGGATCCCACGTGAACAGTACGTTGCCAAAATCAAAAACAATATTCATGCCCTAAGCGTAGTGGATTTCTAATGGCCGGTGCCTGCTCAACGTGATGAAATGCGCTTCTCGATTACCCACTTCGCGACGCACCCAATGACGCAACCGACTGCCGACCTGTTTGAATCTCTCGTTGACCAAAGCATCGCGGTTGCGACAGCCGGTGGCAATGAAAACTGGTGCGTGACAAGCGTTTCGCGCGGGACGGCGCACCACCTGCGAAGCGATCGCCGTTTAATCTGTATTTGCTCGCCCCCGCGACGAACGCGCGGCAACAAGGCATGCGCACGAGCACTCTCCCCAACGGCGACGCGTTTGAGTTCTTTGGTGTGCCCATCAGCGCCTCTGCCGACGGAGTGGTGTACGAGGTGATTTTTAACTAAGGCGAATCACACAAAAACTTGTCACCGCCGACGGACGATGCGCAAAATTTGTAGGCGCGGACTCGGCCGCGCTTGCCCGTTGCACGGAGCGACGCCAAGTCGTCGCCTACCCATCCGCAAAGTTGTGCGCCAAGCCAGCGCCTACAGCGATGTCAGTGGTTGACTAACCATATACAGGTAGAGCCCACGCGTCTCGACTTCGCGAAATCCTTGGCGTTCGTATAGGCGACGCGCGGGATTGAACGGCTCAACATGCAACCCGATCGGAACGCCCGCGTTGTGGGCTCTCCACTTTAGCGCGCGACCTACAGCTCCGCCAATCCCGAGGTTGCGCGCAGCGTGTACCAACGTGATTTCCATGAGGCGCAGCTCGTGCGCAGTCTGCTCGAAATACACGCGGCCGACAGGCTCTTCGTCTCGTTGAATGATGAGGAACTGCGCGCGTGGGTAGTGGTTCACGTAATGCGTGCGCTGTGCGTCGAATTGCTGGCGACAAAACGATTGCTTCATGGCTTCCGACCAATCGACGGATGCCATTTCGTCGGCTCGCGTGAGCGCGTAAACGCTCGCCGAGAAATCTAAATCAGCAGCTGTCTCGGCTCGGACCGTGACCGAGATATCGCGCAACTCAAGCGCGAGCGTAGCGTTAAGGCTTTGCATCGATACGCCAAATCTGTTTTGCCGCAGGCATGTAGGCGACGACTTGGCGTCGCGCCGTGCGGCGGGCAAGCGCGGCCGAGTCCGCGCCTACAAATCGCCCAACCGAACGCCATTGGTTCAGGGCAATAAAACTGCTAGAGCCACTCACCATGCACAACAAAACTTAAGTAAGCGAAGTCCAACCCCAGCGCGCGCGACTCGCGCACCGGCGCATGCCGGTTACCGGTGTATCCGTACCGCCCCAAATCTGGAGCCATGCCTGTCGCAGCGCTAGGGCCAGCGAGCACATAGACGCCGGGTTTTAGCAACGGGCCAGCGCCGGTCGCCGCGAATCCGAAAAATCCAGACGTATGCGCACCGACCGTGGGCGAATGCGTCACCTCGAATCCCGCGAACGCGTCATCATGCGCAGTGAACAACACTGATTGACTGGTGCCGCCTCGCAGCACTGGCGCGTGCGACCACAAGTCGTGACGCGCGATCACACCGTCGGAAGTGTGGTGCACAGCAGTCACACGCACGCTGTCGTTCGCAAATGCTCCAGCGCCATTGCCAAAACCATGAAACGAAACATCTCGCAGCGGCGACAACAACTGCGGGGTCTCGTTCGAGACCAAGCGCGTCGACGCGCCGATCAACGCCCCGTCCTCAGCAAACCGAGCTAGCGCAAACGGGAACGCGCCCACGCCCACCCGCGCGGCGACGGGTTCGGCCACCAACGCGCGTCCGCCGCCCTTTTGGTTGCCAGCTGCGGGTACCGCCGCGGTGAACACCGACGACGTTCCAGCCACAGCTGCACCGACACTGGCAGTCGCGCTGATCCACAAAAAATCTCTACGGTCCATTGAATAGCTTCTCTATCGCCTTAACCACGCGGCGGAAACACGCCTTGCAGCGCAATGTTGAAATACACCGTGAGGTACGGCTGCATATTGTTGTGCGGCTGATTGCCACCGGCAGGAGCCAACGCGTTGTCCGACAAGGGGGTCAGCGCACTGGCCAATGCGTATTGACGAATCCCAACGCCGCCCGCCGGATAAGAGGCCTGCGGCGTTTGGTCTGTACCATCCACGGCGGATGCATTCATTGCGTGGGTGTGGGAGGGGATTTCGGACTGAAGCAACGACACGGTCTCGCTGCCGCCAGTTTCGCCCAATTGATACGCAGTGAGCCCCGGACCTTGCCCAGGGTGCATCGGCGCGGAACCTTGAAGGTTGGGCAGCCCAAAATTGGACGCCCCATTGCCGCCGTAAGTGGTTCCTAGCAACGAAAAAAGCGCTGTGTTTTGCGAAATCGGCATCAACTGTCCGTCGCACCACGCCCAACCCCTGGGCGCAAAGTTGAACGGAAACATGCGAATTTCGGCGACAAAAGGATCTGCCATATCAGCGCTCCAAATTAAGTTGGCGTCGGGAAAATCCCGTACATCGAAATGATGAAATCGACACAGAGATAGGGTTGCATATTCGTGTGCGGCTGCGCGCCACCGACCGATGAAACCGCAGAGGGGCTCAGCGGCGTTAGCGGCGCATCCGAACCGTATGGCGTTATGGTTGCCAGAGAGGATCTTGCGAGCGTAACGGTACTCGACGGCGCGGTGGTCGACGCCGCATTGCTAGTGCCCAAAAACGGATGACTATGCGCGGGAATCTGAGCAGGGGTCAACGTGACCTGCTCGACGCCACCGGTCTCAGCGAGGATGAAGCCGTTACCTTGGTGCAGTGGCAACCGGCCACGCATATCAGGCAGAGCAAACGTATCTTCTCCGTTGCCGCCGTATGTCGTACCAATTAAGTTAAACAGTGTGTCGTATTCGGAAATCGGCAGCAATTGACCTTCGCAAAACATCCAGCCTGCAGGAGCAAAATTCCCAGCGAAAATTCGAATTTCGCCTACGTAGGGTTGTCCCATGGTCGTCTCCTACCTAAGTCGCGCTCGGGAAAATTCCCTGGAGCGCAACGCAAAAAGTGATGGTCAAAAAAGGCTGCATGTTTAGATGCGCCTGCGACCCGCCGACGCTGGAAATCATGCCCGGGCTCATCGCCACTAGATTTGAACTGGCTGCGCCGTACAGATTGGCGCCGGCGCTTTGGGCCACGACGGTCGTGTTCGATGGCGATGCAGTCGACGAGACGTTGACCGACGCGTTTGCGCTGTGAATGTGGGTTGGCATTTCCGCTACAGAGATCGTGTGTGCTTGCTCCCCACCACGCTCTCCGAGCGTGTGGCTACTGCCCACGTGAATCGGCACGCGTCCGCGAAAATCCGGCAGCGCAAAATTCGTTTGCCCATTTCCACCGTACGTCGTGCCCAATAATGAAAACAGCGCTTGATTCTGATTGATCGGCAACAACTGACCATTGCACAACGCCCAACCTCTCGGCGCGAAACTAAAGCTCATGAGCCGAATTTCGCCTAAAAACGGTTCAGACATGGTTGTCTCCTGGTTAAGTTCGGGTTCGTGTTCGGGGTCGCGAGGTTATGGGAAGCTGCAATTGCTAAATCCACTGAATGGACTGGCGATGAGGTATGAGCCGTTGGCCGCCGGATTGAGACTATTGACGTACGCTTCGACAGCTGGGGTAGCCGTCGCGGGTGTCATGCCATGTATGCCGAAAACTACGCCCGCTGCGTTTTGACGACGTAAGCCGATGCCCTGCGTCACGGCCCCCGAGCCGACGCTAGTATTCCCCGAAACATTCAGGCAAACGGTATCGTTGATGCCGAGCGTGTTGCCGGCGTTAACCTGAATGCCGGAACGACTACCGCCGTCCGTACTAATCGGAGAAAAAACAGCGTTGAGTTGAATCTTCGCCCGCAGCACACTCACGCCACCACCAGCAGTGCTGACAAAGAAGATGCCTTGGCCACTGGTATTGAATGTCCAGTTGTTCGTCGCCGTAATGGTGAGATTTGGGGTTTCAGTTCCGCCAGCACCAACGACCCCATTGCCGCCACCAATGCCCGGAGAAGTCAACAAGTTGTTCGCATCGACGTAGTTTCCGTTCGCGTTGACCGTCGCGTCAGAAAAGCCGTTGTTGCCGATCCCCAGCGTGATGCCGGTTGTGTTGTGCAGCTCGTTGTTCGAGATGTCCGCATTGCCCTGACTACGGCTACCACTGTTGCCGCCGCTGATCGAGAACAGAACTGCGCTGGTTCCAAATCCAACTGCAGCAGACTGTCCTCTCACATCGTTGCTGGTGATGACAATCTTGTTTATCGCATGTCCGTTGGTGCCTGCGCGGCCGCCGGGGCCCGTAGTGCTCGCGTTGCCGTAAAGCACCTGAATACCCGCGCCGCTCGGGAAATTGCGGATAGTGTTGGTGTCGATAAGCGCCCTGGTCAAATTGTGCGCCGTGCTGGCATTGCCGTTTCCGATGAGCTGAATAGCGCTCCCTTTGGAGGTTGCGGTGCTCGTCGTGCTGGTGATGGTGTTGCCGGTGATGATGGCGACGCTGATCGTGCCGGCATCGCCTTGAACCTGAATGCCGTGATCGAACGCATTGGTTAGCGTGCTGCCGGTCACTGTAAACTGTCCATTCAGGTTATCGCCAGTCAGCGAGCCGTTGCCGTTGAACGCGATGTTCGAATGACCGACGGCATTCCCGGTGTTGTTGATAGTGCCGTTGGTGAAGCTGAAGTTCGTAACGCCCGTACCATTCACACCGCTCGCTGTAGCGATGTTTTGAATCGTGAGTTTGTTGAGCGAAACGGCTACCGCATTGTTCAACGACACGCCGGGGCCGGTCGTGTTTTGAATCGTACCGCCGGAGTTAGCCGCGGCGGTTCCAGTGACGGCGAAGCTGCCCGTGGTGTTCGTCAACGAAATGCCGTTGGCAGCGCCGTTCGCCGACACACTCGTGAGCAAAACGGTGCCGTTAAAGTTGGAGAGCAGGACCGCTGTGCCAGTGGTGGACGTGACATTAACTTCGACCACGCCGACGGCAGCAATCGCCGCAACAGGATCGGTCAGCCCAGTACTGCTACCCGAATTAATAGACAGGCCACGCACGACAACCTGGTCGTTCACGGTAACGGTACTGTTGATGGTGGTGGTAGGTGCGGCGGCGGGGTTCATGGTTGGTAGCGCTGCGCTGCCCGTCGGCAGGGTTAAGCCCGCGATGGCTGCGAGCGTCGCTGTCGCGTCTTGCCCGATAAGCGTTTGTCGTAGCAACAACGTCACCGCACCGGTGTACGCCGAGACGCTCTCGTAGACGAAGATGTTGTCGCCTATGGCCGGGTTGTTCCCGCCTGCGCCGTTTGCCGCGTTGAAGGCGGCTAAGGTAGAGAACGGATTACTCAGTCGTCCACAGCCCGCCACCGTGCAATTCGGGGCGTTGTTGTTGACAAACCAAATCATGCGGTTGACCGTTAGGTTCACGGTGCCGGTCGTCGAATTGAATCCGCTGGCGTCGGACAAGGTGTAGGTGAAGCTATCAGCGCCCTCGTAGCCCGCTGGTGGATCGTAGGTAAAGCTGCCGCCAGGCGCGACCGTGATGTTGCCGCCTTGTAGGGTCAGCGCGCCCACGTTTATCGTCACCGGACCGGTGTAAACGTCGTTGGTGAGAACTGAAAGCGGTGTCGTTAACAAAGCGGAATTGATGCTGACGTTACCGACGACCACTGGTGCCAACGTGTCGTTAGCTACCTTCGGACGGAATCGCAAGGTGACCGTGCCGTTCGACGTGCCACCCGCATTTGACAGCTGATACTGGAACGTGAAGGTTCCGGTGAAATTCGTCGACGGCGTGAAGGTGTATGAGCCGTTGGAGTTCACGGTAATCGAGCCCCCCGTACCAAAGGTCGTGGTGCTGCCGGCGGCATGGTCGGTGACCGCGCCGCCCAACGAGCCGCCGCCGTATGAGGTGATGGTCGCAACCGGGAAGCCGCGCGCATCGTTATTGAGCAAATTGGACGCGCCAGAAGCTGCGCCAGTCACCGCCGTATTGGCATCGACTAGCGCGGGCGTATCGGCAACTGCCGTCGGCGCTTCGTTCACGTTCAACGTAAAGCTCTGCGTTGCGTTCGAACCGACGCCGTTGACGGCAAGGAATGTCAACGGATACGAACCGCCGGTGAGCGCCGCAGGCGTGCCCGCCAGCGCGCCGGTGCCTGGCGTGAACGTTACCGCCGATGGCAATGCACCAGAAACGGAAAGCGTCGGCGTCGGGAAGCCCGTCGCGGTGACGTTAAACGCGGGGCATGCGGTGCCGGCAAGGCAGGTCAGGGTGTTGACACTAGTGATCGCTGGTGGTTGATTGATGTTGACGGTGATTGGCAGCGTGGTGGGCGAGCCAATGCCGTTGCTGGCAGTGACGGTGCAACTGTAGCTGCCGCCTGAGCCAGACGGCGCGTTGCCAGACAGCGCGCCAGCGGCGCTTAGCGTGATCGCGGCGGGCAGCGTTGGGCAGCCGGATAGCGCGTAAGTCGGTATTGGGAAGCCCGTCGCCGTGTAGCTAGTGCTGCTGTTGGTGCCGACAACAAATGTGACTGGTGTTGTGCCCGTGATGGCGCTTGGCGCTTGGTTCACTGTCAAAGTGAAGCTTTGGGTGGCGTTACTGCCAATGCCGTTGGCGGCGGTCACGTTGAGCGCATAGGTGCCACCGGTGGCCGCGCCCGGTGTGCCGCCGAGAACGCCCGTTCCGGGGGTGAAGGTTATGCCGCTTGGCAACGCGCCGGTCAGCGAG
Organism: Casimicrobium sp.; assembly: GCA_036733505.1. Classification (GTDB taxonomy): domain Bacteria; phylum Pseudomonadota; class Gammaproteobacteria; order Burkholderiales; family Casimicrobiaceae; genus Casimicrobium. The sequence goes on along the minus strand of DAINAJ010000068.1, from coordinate 911 downwards.
AGCGTTGGGGGCGGCGTGCCCGTCGCGGCGACCGTCAATGAGCAAGGCGTGCCCACGGCGCAGGTCAAGCTGTTACCGCTGGTAATCGCGGGCGGCTGGGTGATGACGACGCTGAACGCAGGCGATACAGCGGGACTGCCCACACCGTTGCTTGCCGTGATCACGCAATTCGTCACCGTCGTGGCGCCTACGGCCGCTGTGCCGCTAATAGTGTTGCCTGAGAGCGTCAAATTCGGCGGCAAGGTGCACCCGGTGAGGGCGGTTGTCGGCAGTGGGACGCCCGTGGTCGAAAAGATGACCGATCCAGCGGTGCCAATGGTGAATGTCGGCGTTCCGATTGCACCGATGGTGGGCGCTTGGTCGACTTGCAGCGAGAACGATTGCGTCGCGTTAGGTGCTACGCCGTTGGTGGCAATGATCGTCAGAGGATACGTGCCGCCAGAGCCCGAACCCGGAGTGCCGGAGAGGACTCCGCCGGACGTCAAACTCACTCCACTCGGAAGGGCGCTTGCAGTGCTAAACGTTGGCGCGGGCGATCCGTTCGCGGTGACGTTGAAGCTTCCGTTGGTGCCCACAACGAATGTGGTGGTTGCGGCGCTGGTGAAGCTTGGCGCGAGGTTGATGTTGATCGTGATCGGCAGTGTGGTTGGGGAGCCAATCCCGTTGGAAGCCGTCACCGTGCAGTTGAAAGTGCCGCCCGAGCCGGCGGACGCAGTGCCGGAGAGCACGCCAGCGCTACTCAAGGCAATTGCGGCGGGCAGCGTCGGGCAACCCGAGAGCGCGAAGGTCGGGGCCGGGAAGCCGGTTGCGGTGTAGGTGCTGCTCGTTGCAGTGGCAATCGGGAAGGTCACGGTCGCCACGCCGGTAATGGCGCTCGGCGCTTGATTGACGATTTGGGTCAGTGCAGCGCT